>NZ_VDHF01000169.1:0-1510 GCF_006228025.1 Testudinibacter crocodili | reverse complement strand
CCACTACGGCGTTAAAAGCTGTTCGTTTAGAATCACTAAACTTCACGACTTTTGCCTTATTTATTTTCAAAAAGAGTGGCGAAAAATAGTCTATAGCTCAAATTATAAACAAAGATCAACAGACCCTAATATAGGAAATACTGATATGAAAATTGCATTAATGATGGAAAACAGCCAAGCCGCCAAAAATCCGATTATTTTAAAAGAGCTGAAAGCGGTTGCCGACGCAAAAGGCTATCCAGTGTTCAACGTTGGCATGCGTGATGAAAATGATCATCATCTAACCTACATTCATCTCGGCATTATGGCTAGCATTTTGCTGAATTCAAAAGCGGTCGATTTCGTGGTGACCGGCTGTGGCACCGGACAAGGTGCCATGATGTCACTCAATTTGCATCCCGGCGTGGTCTGCGGTTACTGCCTTGATCCGACCGACGCTTTCTTGTTTGCCCAAATCAATAACGGCAACGCCTTAGCACTGGCTTTTGCTAAAGGCTTCGGTTGGGGCGCGGAACTGAACGTACGTTATATGTTTGAAAAAGCCTTTACCGGCGTAAAAGGAGAAGGCTATCCACTGGAACGGAAGGAGCCACAAGTCAGAAACGCCGGCATTTTGAATCAAGTCAAGGCTGCGGTGCTGAAAGAACATTATTTAGACGGCTTGCGTGCGATCGATCCAGAGCTAATCAAAACCGCGGTCAGCGGTGAATGTTTTCAACAGTGCTTGTTTGAACATGGGCAAGACAAAGAAATCGAAGCCTTCGTGCGCGATATTCTGAGCCGATAATCCTTCTCAAAAAGCCAACTATCTCAAACGTTGGCTTTTTATTATTTTTACAAATGGAAACAAACCCATGAAAAATAATCTTGCTGTGATTGGCGAATGTATGGTTGAACTGCAAAAGTGCGGTCAACACTATCGACAAGGATTCGGCGGCGACACGCTGAATACCGCACTTTACTTCTCAAGATTGACCCAACACACCGGCAATCAAACTGCTTATGTTACTGGTGTTGGATGCGACGGTTTTAGCCAAAATATGCTGGCGGCATGGTCAGCAGAAGCAATCAATACCGAATTGGTGTTTGAGCTGCCGCAGAAACTGCCCGGTTTATATGCCATCGAAACCCGTGACGACGGAGAGCGCAGCTTCCACTACTGGCGCAATGATTCTGCCGCACGCTACTGGCTGCGCCATATCAGCACCGATGAACTCACGCCAAAATTAAGCGCTTACCAATGGATTTATCTAAGCGGCATCAGTTTGGCGATCCTACCGGACGATTGTCTGGAAAAACTGTTCACGGTTCTGAGCGCTTGCAAAAAGTGCGGTTGCCACATCGCCTTTGACAACAACTACCGCCCAGCGTTATGGGAAAATAGCATCAAAGCACAACAAGCCTATCATACAATTTTATCATTGACCGATATGGCTTTTCTCACTTTCGATGACGAAGTGCAACTGTATGGCGATCAGCACGAAGCACAAGCAACCGACCGCACTTTGGC
>NZ_VDHF01000168.1:0-602 GCF_006228025.1 Testudinibacter crocodili | reverse complement strand
GGCAGTGGTAATCAAAAATCGGTTGTTGCGCGGCGTAATCATGATATAAACGGCGAGCGGTTTCATTCGAGAGCAAAAAGTCTTCGCACATAAAGGGGGTCATGATAAATACCTTATATAAATATAATAGCCTTTATCTAATGATAGAGGCTATTTTTAAAAAATTATTAATTTTTACGACGAGATTCTAATTCTTTAACATTTTCAGCTATTACTAATTTTGAAAGAGGATACCAAAATTGAAGAATTAAAAATAATAGAAAACAAGATATAGCTGGCACTAATGTTGCTACACTGTAAATATTACTTAATGTTTCCTCAGATTGCTGTTGTAAACCTGCAGTATATCCTACAGCACTCAATGCAAATCCACCAAGTCCACCAGCTAATGCTTGTCCAATCTTTCTTGCAAATGAATAAACGGCATAAATAGTCCCATCTTCCCGAGTATTTTCTTTAACTTCTTGGTTATCAATAATATCTGTAATAAATGCCCAGATAACTAACATAAAGAAGTTAAATCCTATCAGACCGAAGAAAGCAAAAATAATATAAACCCAGACATTTTCAATCTGCATAAAATACATTATAGAATATATAAT
>NZ_VDHF01000167.1:0-2499 GCF_006228025.1 Testudinibacter crocodili | reverse complement strand
ACTTGTTCCTGAATTAATTTACTTTAAAACGGCAAAAGCACAAAAGGACGGAATAGCTACTGATAGCGCAACTACACTTGTTAATGCTGCAACTGGACAAGCGATAGCGAAAAGTGCGGTTGAGAATAGTTTTTAGGTAAATCGGTGCGGGTATGGCGATAGGGGCAGCAACCGGCGGCGGCACGGCAGCGGTGAGCGCAGGCGGCAATACCGATTGGTATAACCGCCAGTTGCATCCGAGTGAGTTGGATTGGATTCGGAATAATGCACAGACCTTTGCCAAAGAACAGGGCATTAGTGAGGCAGAAGCGGAGCAGCGTTTGCTTGAGCGGGCGGCACAACGGGTGGATTATGCCTGGTCGAAGATGATAGACAGCCAAGATGCGGCGGCGGATAGTTTCCTGTCCTCGGCGTCGGCTATGAAAGGCGATGTGCCGTCCTCAAGTGCGGTGAGCTTTATCAACAGCGAAGGCAAAGCACAGAACTTGTTTAGCGTTTCAGGTGATGAATATTACTCAATAGGAAAATATTCAAATTTAGCGGCAAAGTATAATCGAGAAAACAGTCAGTTTTTGACGAATATTCTTGTGCCGAAAGTGAAGAATAACCTTGTTTTTGAGGGTGTGAAAGACGGTGGTAATGCGCTTAGTGAGGCAGCAAGAGCAGCGTTGGATTCACCGATAGAGACCACCAAAAATATGGTGAAAACAGTCGAACATAGCCTGTCGGACTGTTTAAAAAATCCGCTGGCTTGCGCAACAGGCAAATGGGCGACCTTTGATAGTGCGTCAGGGGATTTACTGAGAACGCATTATAATCAGGCTGATGTTAATGCCTTATACGGCAAAGATATGCGTGCCGAAACCGCACTTGTGCCGTTGATGAGAGGCGGAACAGTGGTGGCGGAAGTGCTGCCGGTGGTAAAAGCCGGGTCAGTTGCGGTTAAATCAATCGATAATATGCTATCACCTTTAGCGAAAGGTGTTAGTGCGAATGAAAGCTTGCCTGTTGTTGGGAAAACAACGGATTACCCATTAACTGAGTTTAATCATCAAGCACATAATGCTGCAATCTATGAAGCGTTAAAATTAGATTTGAAAACTCAGCAAGCTGCTAATTATTTAATAGATAGTTTAAAGAATACTGGAAAACTTCCAGAGAATTTTATAACTAAAAAAGAAGCTGAAAATTTAGGATGGAAAGCTGGTAAAAAACCAGTTCCAGATGGAAAAATAATTGGCGGTGAACCCTATTCTAATATAGAGGGATTATTGCCTTCAGCTCCTGAAAGGAAGTGGTTTGAAGCTGATATTAATTATAATGGGACAAAAGGTAGAGGTGGGGAACGATTAATATACTCTAATGATGGTTTTTTATATTTTACAAGAGATCATTATAATACTACTGAACCAATGGGGAGATGGAAATAATGAATAATATAAATCACATTTACATTGATGGTAATGATATAAAAGATAAAAAAATATTCCATAAAAAAATAGGAGAGGCTTTAAATGTTGGTTTTTTTATTCATGGTTATGGATATAATCTTGATGCTCTGATAGATGTTATGACTTGTGGAGCTGGGTTAAATTGTGTTTTATATTGGCAACATTCTGAATCCTCTAAGAAAAACCTGGGCATTGAATATTTTAATAAGATTATAGATACTCTAAAGGAAGTTGAAAATTACCAGATAAAACAGTGTGAATTATATGAGCAATATAAAAATGATTCTCCATTTAAATTTTATTTAGAATAAAAATTATCGTAAATAGTATGCTTCCGGTCGTATAACTGGCTTTACTGCGAGTTCCGCTACGCAATATGCCGTAACTGGTAAAATTGATTATGAATCTACAGGATATTTGCTTAATGAGGTTAAAGTAAACGGTAAAAATATTACGTTAGGCAACTTTAAGGGTTCAACAGCAAATTCATTGGAAAGATTTAATAATTATTTAAGCAATGCGATTGATACCACGGCTGGTAGCGGTGTAAAAATGCCAAGAAACCAGCAGGCGTATCAATAGAAACAGATTGGGAGAATTTAACTAAAGATGCCAAAATTACATATTCTAATGATAGACGAATTGCAGTTTTTCCATCAGGAGAAAGGGCTATTTTTAGACCTAGTAAAACAGGTCTTATGACAATTGAGTTGCAGCGTCCAGATAGAAAAAATTATTGAGGTCCTTTATAAAAATAATTAGAGTGGAACCCTGGTATGAATATTGTGATCCTTATCTGGATTTAAATGAAAAAGATTTTAATTTGAATGAATTTGAGCTTAATAATATAGTGTCATTTTATAAAAAAATTATAAACTTTGAAAGTGAGGAATATAACACTGAATTTATTCTAAGGGATTTCAAGTTTATTGATTTTCTAAATTTTGATTATGATGACGAAGCAATTATGAAAAATTATATGGAGGACATGATTTCTCAATTTAAGTTTTTTTATGCTATACCACTAATTTTTGATGAAAGTGAATTT
>NZ_VDHF01000166.1:0-10898 GCF_006228025.1 Testudinibacter crocodili | reverse complement strand
GGTAAATTTGAAGAAGCTTTTGATATGGATATTAAAGACATAAAAGATAAATTTGGTGATAAATATGATGATGCAATTGAGCAATTGAGAGAGTGGTATAAAAAGAATGGTATATTTTAAATTATTATAAAACATGAAATACATAATTAAACCTTTGGTTTCGGTTGGGAGTTTTATTTTTAATGAACAACGCAGTAATATTATTCAACTGATTAATCTTCGTTTAAAAGGGACAGAACAAAAACAACACAGTATAAACAATTATATTATTGATGATTATGAAGGATTACTTGCATACTATAATGAACATAATAACCGATTGTTTTATGTCCTTTTTGTACCAAACCTCGAGAATGAGTTAATTTTTGATAAAAAAAATTTGTTTAGTTTGACTAGTCAAGAATTATTTGAGTTGTTAAGTACATATGATAGTTTGACGGTAGAAGATTATGTAGGTTTCGGTTCTAAAAAACTAGGGATTGATGTTTATAGCCCCAACTTCACCGATGACAATAATGCTTCAATTGAAGGTATTAGCTTCGCTATAAAAGGTTACTTTGATTCTATATATGATGATATTCCTCTCAATATAGATCAGTTGCAAGCTAAAGTGTAAACGATTTTACCAAAGGTGTAAAAGAATCTACCTTTGGCGACGTAGCCGCCGTAAAAAGTATATTGACAACTGGCGGTACAGCGCAGGATTGGGTAGCTGCCGTAATGCTATTGACACCGAGTGGCAAAAAAAGTGGTAGTAACAACCATATTGTAGAACCCCACGGCAAAGTAAAAGGCGATGCAGATGGAGGTATCAAACCAAAGACAGTGATGATGGTGGTACATCACCAGAAAACGGTTGGAAAAAATGATGGAAGATTAGATAATGATCATGGAAGGCATTTAATTGGAGACCAATTTGGAGGCTCTGGAGGCAAAGATGATTTAATCCCAATGGATAAAGATGTTAATAATTGTTATAAAGAAGAATATCGATAAATGGAAAGAACAAATAAATTAATTCAATTCTTGAAATTGCAGTAAAAAATATTGGTTCTAATGTTGAATGGGATTCAATGACACTGAATGCGTTTGTTATAAACAAAATGGTTGAAATTACTGCGTTTTACACCACAGAAGAACAGCATAATTATTTTAATCCTAAAAATCAAGGGCAGGTTACTCGTGATGAGGATTTAACATTTTTATTTAAAGATTTAAGGGAAGAAATGTATTCTATGTCTTCTGACAAAGGTGCATGGTTTACTGCATATTTTACCGTTAAAAATAATGGACAATTTCAAACTCATTTTGAATATGAGGAAAAACCAGAGTTTACTTATGCGCCAAGCAAAGAAAAATATATCGACGATTTAAATAAATTTCCACGAGAAAAATCATTAATTCCGCAATGGCTAAAAAATATTGTAAATTCTTAAAACTATAACCGCTCCCGGGCAGTTTTTATTTTAGCGAAGCAGAATTTGGTTATAGAAAATAATGATAAAAGATAAAGCAATAGATATTGTTGTATATACATTGGAAAAATCGTTCGAAATTTTACAAAATAATTCAACCTGGCAGCCGATAGTTTCAGTAAGAAATCAGTTGAAATATATTCTTGAGGCACTCAGAAATGAGAATGACAGATTTAAGTTAAATGAAATTGATATTGGTCTATATGTAGTTAGAGAATTTGAAAATGATTATAATGATTTTGCAGATAGGCTACACGAAGTGTCAGGAATTTGTAGACTAATGATAAAAGGCAAACTGTAATGAAATGATTGGGGTAAGAAATACCCCAATTTTAATGAACGATTTATATGCAAATGATGTTATTAGCAAAGAAAAAGTTCGCCCTGCTCTTCTCATGTTAACTTAACGCATTTCTAATTCAATATCAGCGAATAATTTTTGAATCGCATGATTATTCGGCAATCGCTCCGCCTGTTCGACCATCGGTCGGGTTAGGTGCTCTGAAAAATAATTAATAAAATCATACATATAATGGCGTAAAAAAGAGCCTCGTTTAAAGGCTATTTGCGTGCTGCTCGGTTTAAACAGATGTGACGCATCAATCGCCACCAAATCCGTATCTTCCTGAGTATGCGCCATCGATGCCATAATGCCAACCCCCAATCCCAAACGTACATAGGTTTTGATCACATCGGCGTCGGTTGCCGTGAATACGATATTCGGCAAAATACCGCTGCTGCTGAACGCCTGTGACAGATCGGAAGCGCCGGTGAAGCCGAAGGTATAGGTCACCAATGGATATTTTCCCAACTCTTCAATCGTAATATTTTTGCAATTGACCAAAGGGTGATTGCGTTTCACAATCACTGAACGGTTCCAATTGTAGCAAGGCAGCAGTACCACGCCTTCAAACAGATATTGCGCTTCGGTGGTAATAGCCAGATCCACTTCTCCCGACAGCAGCGCATCATAGATTTGTGTTGGTGAGCCTTGATGAATTTGCAGGCTGACGTCCGGATAACGGCTTAAAAATCGATCAACCACTTTAGGCAATACATAACGTGCCTGAGTATTGGTGGTCGCAATCCGCAAAACGCCGTGATCAGGACGGGTATATTCATCGGCAATCGCTTTAATACTTTGGGTTTTTGCTAGCAACTCGCGTGCAATGGCAATAATTTTGCGTCCTTCGGTAGTAATGCTTTTAATGTGTTTGCCGTTACGTTCAAAAATCTCAAGCCCTAGCTCCTGCTCTAATAACCGCACTTGCTTACTGATACCCGGCTGCGAGGTGTACAGCGCTTCGGCTGCGTCGGTAATATTCAAATTTTGGTTGGCGATCTCAACGATATAGCGTAGTTGCTGAATTTTCATCCGCTGTTCCTTTATTGATTTTTATCGATCATGCCGTTGACGGCGGCTTGAAGGCTGTCCTGAGAAACGTTTAACCGCTTTACGAATTTTAGCGGTTTTCATTCGACGACGCTGAGTGTGCTGCTCGATTTTGCTTTCAGTTTCCGGCGGCAAACCAACCAAATCGCGCAGATAGTTGACGTCTGTCAATGCCATCTCTTGCCAGCCACCACGTGGCAACTGTTTTGACAAGCTGATGTTGCCGTAGCGAATACGAATCAAGCGACTGACCTGGATCCCTTGCGACTCCCATAAACGGCGAACTTCACGGTTACGTCCTTCAGTCAAAGTGACATCAAACCATTGGTTGATCCCCTGACCACCGCCATTTTTAATGCTTTTGAACTGCGCCAGACCATCTTCCAGCTGCACACCTTTGCGTAAACGAAACAGCATCGCATCATTGACTTCGCCAAACACACGCACCGAATATTCGCGCTCGATCTCGCGACTTGGGTGCATCAAACGGTTCGCCAATTCACCATCAGTGGTAAACAACATCAAGCCAGAAGTATTAATATCCAAGCGTCCAACGGCAATCCAACGAGAACCGTTTAGGCGTGGTAAACGGTCAAAAACCGTTGCACGCCCTTCGGGGTCATGACGGGTGCACAGCTCGCCTTCCGGTTTGTAATACATCAACACACGGCAAACCTGTTTTTGCACCGCAATCAGATTGATTAACTGACCGTCAATCCGAATTTTGGTATCACTACGCAGTTCAACCCGATCGCCTAATGTCGCCAGTTCACCATTCACACTGACACGGTTTTCGGCGATGATCGTTTCAATTTCACGGCGCGATCCCTGTCCGGCACGTGCCAGAATTTTTTGCAGCTTCTCACCGACTACTTTGGATTTCGTGGTGGTATTACTCAGCTTAGTATCGGTTTTAGGCTTTGCTGCGATTTTCGGATGTTGTAAATGCTTAGGTTTATTTGTAGCTTGTGGTTTTGCCGTTGCCGAGCTAGCTTTAGCTTTATGCGCTGTGCGTTTCGCATCAACACCTTTGACATGTGTTGCCGTTTTGTTTTTGTTGATTGGTTTTGGTTTCATCTATTCCTCTGTGTCACCCTCACGGGTGTCAATTATTGATCATTCAAACGGAGTTGCCGAACCGTTGCCGACTCGGATAATTTGCGGTGTATCTTCGGTCAAATCGACCACCGTCGTTGGTTTTTGCCCTAAGTAACCACCGTTAATAATTAAATCTACCTGTTTTTCCAGTCGATCACGAATCTCTTCCGGATCGTATTGGGTCTCTGCTTCGCCGGGCAAAATCAACGAACAGGATAAAATCGGTTCGCCTAACTCCGACAATAAACTCAAGGCGATTTTATTGTCCGGCACGCGGATACCGATGGTTTTACGTTTTGATGTCATCAAACGACGTGGCACTTCTTTGGTTGCGGTCAAAATAAAAGTGTAATGTCCCGGCGTATTGTTTTTAATCAAGCGATACGCCACATTGCTGACGATCGAGTAATTAGACAGCTCGGATAAATCACTACAAACCAGCGTAAAATTGTGCCCTTCTGCTAACTGACGAATCTCGACAATGCGATCCATCGCATGTTTTTCGCCGATCATACAACCCAACGCATAGCCGGAATCGGTCGGATACACGATGACGCCGCCACTGCGTAAAATTTCAACCGCTTGTTTAATCAATCGCGGCTGTGGATTATCGGGGTGAATATAAAAAAACTGACTCATCGACTTCTCTCTATCTTATGCCTAACGGCGAAAACAGCTAAATTTCTTGGCGGATTATACGCTATATAACTAAAAATAATAAGTGGTTTTCAGTTTTGCCCCACAGCAATAGTAACACTAAACCGCACTTTGCGTGAAAAGCGACACAAAATCAGGTGCTTGCCAAACGGGTTTTGCGATTGTTGGCAACCAGAGATTTTTACCCAATTCAATCCAACCACACGGATAGTGAAAATCCGATCCTGCTGATGCCAATAGTCCCAGTTCGTTCACCCATTTCGCCAAATTGTGTCGTTGATCCGGCGATTGTCCGCTGTGCGCCACTTCCACCGCATTGCCACCCCATTGCTGAAAATCGCTCAATAAACGCAACAACCATTTGCGTGTCAACGGATAGCGCAATGGATGTGCACAAACCGACACACCACCAGCTTGATGAATAACACGATTCGCTGTTTCAATATCGCACCATTGTGCACTCACATAACCTGACTTGCCTTGTCCTAGATAGCGTTTAAAGGCTTGGGCTTCATTTTTGACCTGACCGATTTGCACTAAATAACGAGCGTAATGCGCACGTGTGACCTCACCGCCAGCAAGAGATTTAGCGCCGGCATAAGCCTGTTCAATACCGCACTTTTCCAATTTTAAACCAATTTCTTCTGCTCTTTTGTGACGAAGTTCTGCCTGTTGTGCCAAAAGTGCGGTCATCGCCGGATGTTGGTGGTCGAAGCCTAAGCCAACAATATGAATTCCACGATTTTGCCACAAGGTCGAAATTTCAACGCCGTTAATCAGTGTTATCTCATGCTGTTGTGCCGCAATTCGAGCCTCATCTAAGCCGTCAACCGTATCATGATCGGTCAATGCTAACATTTGAATCCCCTTCTCTGCTGCTCTGGCAATCACTTCTGTCGGCGTCAACACACCGTCAGATCGATTACTGTGGCAATGTAAATCAATCGAAGAGGAAGAAAGGGTTAAATTTTCTGGTTGCATGATATTTTCTCATTATTTTTTTCATTACCGATATGACAGAAAACGCTTGTCGGCATGATGAGTTTCTATTTATAGATTTAATGGTAAGTAACCGATTGAAGTTAAGCAGATTGTTGCTGAAAAATAGCCGGTGACATCTCCAATGGTAAGACTTGCAAGCGGTTATTAAAGATTCGCAGCGGCTGCCCAAATTGTCGTTGCAGCCCCGCTAAATTCAACGCTGCCTCTAACAGCAAACAGTCAGCAACTTGCTCATCACAATTCAGTAACAGCAAGTTAATCGGCTGTCCAGTCTGTTTAACCACGGTTTGTACGATCGAGGGGATGGGTGTGGCATGATAATCGAATACCGACGCCGTAGCAGCAAACTCAAAAAACCAACTTTTTGCTTGGCTTGGCAATAAAAACTGACGCGCACCCGTTGCGCTATAAGCGATAAACTCGTGCTGCTCCGGCTCAATCAGGTTGCTGTATTCCAACAGCTCAATCACTTGATTATAAAACAGAAAATCCTCTGCCTCACAATCATTACGACCCAACGCACTATAATTTAGCACCTCGCGTTTTAAGGCAGTCGGTATTTTTCGTCGGGTCGCTTCCGAGCAAAGCATCAAGCAATCCTGCGCTTTGTCATACTCCCAATAAAAAAAACCATTCATCTGCATTATTGCTATCGCCTAATTCACTGCTGCTTATTTAACTGTGGCTCTATTCTATCGGTATCCTACCTGTTTTCTTTTTATACGGCTACTTTTTTATCCGCTTATTTATCAGCTTGCCGCCCGTCAAACCGCACTTTTTGGTTCCAGCAATGCTAAAAACTCAGCTACAGTAAAAAATGAGCCAAAAATCAACAGCAATTCGTCTGCCTGCATATTACACAATGCTGTTTTGACCGCTGCGGTAACACTCGGTGAGGTGATTGCAGTTTGCCGTTGTTGCAGCGTCAATACCCCTGCGACCGCACTTTTCAACTGTTCAGCGCTCTGTCCACGATAACCGTTAAGATCGGCGAAATACCACTGCTGAATAGCAGCTGCCAACGGTTCAGCCACTTGCACGGCATCTTTATCTTTTAACATCGCAAAAACCGCAGTGACTTTGCGCTTGTGTTGTGTATTCAGTTGTTGTAGTTTTTGCGCCAAATAACGTGCGGCATGCGGATTATGCCCAACATCCACGATCACCTGTGGCAAATAGGCTAGCGCAAGCTGCCATTGCTCTGCTAACGGTTGCAAACGCTGCGCTGAAATCGTTTGAAAACGCCCACTTAACGCCACTTGTGTCAGGGTATTAACAATATTTTCCACGCTAATTTGAAATGGTAAACAGCAACACACCGCTAACGCAGTTGCCGCATTGGCGAGCGGAATCTGTGGAATCGGCAGCTGTTGCCAAAGTACGGTCGGTTGTTTGTTCAGTTGGCTTTGCCACTGCCATGTCTTACCATTTTCGCTGTATGACCAATCTTTATCACGACAAAACAGCTCACAGCCAATTTCAGCAGCGTATTGCGCGACTGAATCAGGAATATTGGCTTCACCGATCACCGCACTTTTGCCGGCACGGAAAATTCCGGCTTTTTCATAACCAATTTTTTCGCGGTTATCGCCTAAATAATCCACATGGTCAATATCGATTGAGGTGATCACACTAATGTCGCTATCAACAATATTGGTGGCATCTAAACGTCCGCCTAGCCCGACTTCCAGAATCACCACATCCAGCTGCGCCTGTTTGAATAGATACAGCGCCGATAAGGTGCTGAATTCAAAATAGCTCAAGGATTCACTTCGGTTTTGATCCAAAAAATAAAACGATGCGCTGTGTGCCGCTTCCGGCAGCTCTTGATTTTGGATTCGGACACGTTCGGTATAGCGCAACAAGTGTGGTGAGGAATATACACCAACACGGTAACCGGCATTCAACAACAGCATTTCCAGCAGGCGACAGGTTGTGCCTTTGCCATTGGTGCCGCCGACGGTGATCACAAACGGCGCCGGGCACAGCAAATCCAACTGTTCGGCAACCCGCTTGACCCGTCCCAGCCCCATGTCAATCACTTTACTGTGGCTCTGTTCAATATAACAAAGCCACTTCTCCAATGAAGAGGTGGCTTGTAGCGATGATTTCATCATGGGTTAATTTTGCGCTTCCTGTTCCACCAATTCCGCTTCTTTGAACGGTGAAGGCTGGCCACAGAGTTTAGATAAAATACTGGCTAGGGTGTTGCGCATCTCCAAACGGTTGACAATCATATCGATCGCCCCTTTTTCGATTAAAAACTCACTGCGTTGGAAACCTTCCGGCAATTTTTCACGTACTGTCTGCTCGATCACTCGTGGACCGGCAAAACCGATCAGCGCTTTCGGCTCAGCAATATTGATGTCGCCCAGCATCGCAAAACTAGCGGAAACGCCACCCATGGTTGGATCAGTCAACACTGAAATATACGGCACGCCCGCTTCTTTCATTTTCGCCAACACCGCACTGGTTTTCGCCATCTGCATTAGGGAGAACAGCGCTTCTTGCATCCGCGCACCACCACTGGCGGAAAAACAGATTAACGGCCAGCCGTTAGCCAAGGCCGTTTCCGCCGCTTTGACAAATTTGCCGCCGACCACCGATCCCATCGATCCGCCCATAAAATTAAAGTTAAACGCCGCAACCACCACCGGCAAATCATAAATTTTGCCTTGCATCACGATTAACGCATCTTTTTCGCCGGTCTGTTTTTGCGCAGCACTGATGCGATCTTTATAACGTTTTAAATCCTTGAATTTTAAAATATCTTCCGGCTCAATTTCTGCCGCCAACTCTTGAGCACTGTTTTCATCCAATAACTGCAGTAAACGCGTTCTCGGATCAATTCGCATATGATGACCGCACTTTGGACAAACTTCCAAATTACGAACCACTTCATCACGATATAAAACTTGTTCACAAGAAGTACATTTGGTCCAAATTCCTTCCGGAACATTCGCCTTTTGACTACTGCTGCTTACTGAAGTTTTACTAAAAATTCTTTCAATCCAACTCATTTGTTAACCTTTCATGATGATTTATCGGAGGGTTCAATGCGAGGTATTACACCACATTTATCACTTTTTTTATACATTTTTCCAAATTTAACCACATCAATCCGCTAAAAAAAGCGGCCCAAGCGGCGTTTGCGGCAGTGCAAAGCGTGGCGGATAAATCGCCTGCACCAAATACAAGCCTTCGGCCTTCGCTGTTGCCGCTGCTAAAGTGCGGTCTTTTTGCTGTTGTAACCAAGCCATCCATTGCGGTGGTTGATTGCCGTTGCCGACTTCGATCAAACTGCCGACAATATTTCTAACCATATGATGCACAAACGCATTCGCTTGAATATCCACTATCACAAATTGCCCTAGCCGACTGACATTCAAATGCTGCACATTACGCCACGGTGAATGCGACTGGCATTGCGCTGCGCGGAATGAACTGAAGTCTAATTCGCCCAATAATGCCTGTCCGGCTTGGTGCATTTTTTGCTCATCCAACGGTTGATGATAGTGAGTTAAGCCATTGGCTAAAATTGCCGGACGCAACACATTGTTATAAATCAGATAACGATAACGCCGTGCCGTCGCACTAAAACGGGCATGAAAATCGTCATCAACCGACTTTGCCCACTTGACTTTCACATCACCCGGCAAATTGGCATTCACACCGAGTGTCCAAGCTTGCGGCTGGCGAATGGCAGTGGTTTCAAAATGTACCACCTGACCGGTGGCATGCACCCCTGAATCTGTTCTGCCAGCGCAAAAAACCGAAACCGGATGGGCGGCAACTTGACTCAAAGCAGTTTCTAATGTCTGTTGCACGCTTTTAACGGCTTGCTGGCGTTGCCACCCGAAATAACGACTGCCGTCATATTCAATTCCCAATGCAATTTTCATGTTTGCCCCGCCATCCCTTGACTACCATTTTGCCTGTTTAGATATGAAAAAACACCAAACAATCTAAGATTGCTGGTGTTTTTCAGATCACACGTTAAAAATTATACGCGTTTGAAGTCCAAGTGCGCCAATTTCGGTTTGAACGGGTGACGTTGTACCGCTTGGATTTTCACTGCAACTTCTTTGCCTTCGATCACTAACGTGATCACATCGCTGTAGAAATTGTCATGGGCTTGAGCATTGTTTAATTCATCGTGGTTCAATGTGATAGAAACCGGCGCTTCGTTACCACCGTAAACGATCGCAGGGATTAAACCAGCATGACGCAGACGGCGGCTCGCACCCGTACCTTGCGCTTGACGAACTTCAGCATTAAATTTGTACATATTAAATTTCTCTTTTACTATGAAACGCTATCACGTTTCTCTATATTAAGGATTGCAGGCGACCCAACAATCCCGACAAGTATGGCTTAAGCCGCTCGCAGCGAACTCAAGGGCGGTTATTCTAGTGAATTTTCTCTCACAACGCAAATAAAAACCGCACTTTATCGCCTGTTTTCTCTATTTGAGGTCAGTCACTCAATTTTCTGTTGTCAATCTCTTTTTTATGATGGTAATTATCACTAAAAAAAGGCACAATAACGTCGGTATGCAATGTTATCTCGATGAAATATCTTCATCGTTTCGCTAACTAGAACAATGGATTAACTGTGCAATTTTTTATTGATTTCTTTACTAATTACGGCTATTTCGCCGTATTTTTCGTTTTGTTGTTGTGTGGAATGGGCGTGCCGATTCCGGAAGATATTACGCTGGTATCCGGTGGAATTATTTCCGGATTAGGCTATGCTAATCCGCATTGGATGGTGGTGGTCGGAATGATCGGCGTACTGTTCGGCGACTGTTTGATGTATATGCTTGGACGGTTTTACGGGGTAAAAATTCTGCGTTTTCGTCTGATCAAACGCTTTATCACCTTTAAGCGGCTGAAAATGGTTAAAGATAAATTTGATCGCTACGGCAATCGGTTGCTATTTTTCGCCCGCTTCCTACCCGGCTTGCGAACGCCGGTTTATATTATTTCCGGCGTCACTCGCCGTGTGGGTTTCATCCGTTTTTTACTGATTGATTTCTTTGCAGCGATTATCTCAGTACCGTTTTGGGTCTATTTGGGGCATCATGGGGCAGAGAATATCGACTGGATTAAAGCCCAGATGCGTCATGGTCAAATGGGGATTTATCTTATTTTGGCAGCCGTCGTCATTTTTGTCGGTTTCAGCTATTGGAAACGCAAACGTAAACAACGCGAAGAACAAAATTTATAATTGAATCCAAAAAATGGCTGTATCCAAACAAAAAGTGCGGTTGA
>NZ_VDHF01000165.1:0-1448 GCF_006228025.1 Testudinibacter crocodili | reverse complement strand
GCGTTTTCACGGTATCCGCACTCCACACACGCAAAATTTGCCTGTGTTTGTCGATTTTCCTTGGCAATATGACCACAACAAGGGCAAGTGCGACTGGTATTTTTCGGATTGACCGCAACCACGTAACCGCCTAGCCAAGCTGATTTATAGTCCAACTGTCGTCTAAACTCAAACCAACCCTGATCGAGTATCGAACGGTTTAAACCCGACTTTTGTGCTACATTTTTGCCCTGTTGTTCTGCCGTGCCTTTGGCGGATTTACTCATATTGGCGACTTGCAAATCTTCAACATAGATCATTGCGTGGTTTTTGCAGATTTCGGTTGAGATTTTATGCAAATAGTCTTTGCGAGCATTGCTGATTTTGTGGTGGATTTTGCCGATTTTCCCTTTCTGTTTCAGCCAGTTTCGGCTGAATTTCACTTTTCGGCTTAAAGATTGCTGTGCTTTTCTTAGGCTTTCTTGGTGTTTTTTAAAACTGTTCAACGGCTCAAAAAATCCACCGTTTGAAAGGGTTGCAAAGCGTGCTACGCCCATATCAATACCAATTTCTGAACCTTGATGTGTCGGGATAACTTGTTCAAATTCGGTTTGAATACTGACAAAAAAATGACCGCACTTTTTACTTATAGTGACGTTTTTGATCTCACCTAAAATTTGCTGGCTATTGCGATAACGCACCCAACCGATTTTAGGTAACCATAAGCGGTCATTTTCCTGCTCAATTTTGCAACCTTGCGGATAGCGAAAACTGTCTTTCAGCCCTTTTTTCTTGAATTTAGGAAAGTCCGCACGTTTGGTAAAAAAATGGCGATATGCACTTTCTAAGTCTTTGAGAGATTGCTGTAAAACTTGGCTATGGCACTCTTTCAAAAATGAAAATTCAATTTTCCATTGGGGCAGAAAATTGGCTAATTTAGTGTAACTAAATTTGGTTTTGCTATCTGCTTCATAGGCTTGCTTTTGCCAATCTAACGCCTTATTGAACACAAAATGAGAACAACCGCAAAATTGTGCAATTTTACGTTGTTGTTCTCCATTTGGTCTAATTTCAAATTTAAAGGCTTTACGAATCAGCATAGTTCAGTCAAAATAGGGTTTTTACTGATTATATCTTTGGTCTATGCCAAAAGATACTGAAATCAGACACGGCAGACACTGTGTTTTTAACTTACAAATTCATTGAGTTTTTGTGACAAAATATCGCAGAGACGTATTCACGAAAGAAATTCTTGATGATCTTGCTGAAATTTTTAAATCGGTCTGTAAAGATTTTGAAGCCGAATTAGTGGAATTTGACGGCGAAGATGATCACGTTCATTTGCTTGTTAATTATCCGCCTAAAGTAGCTATTTCCACGCTAGTTAATAGCTTGAAAGGTGTTTCTAGCCGCATGATCAGAAAGAAACACTCTCCATCGATTAAGAAAAAATTATGGGGTAATGCATT
>NZ_VDHF01000164.1:0-2523 GCF_006228025.1 Testudinibacter crocodili | reverse complement strand
AAAAGGAGCTGGACGATATACTCAAAAATCAAGATGCTTATTTTGCTAATCCGAAAAACCTTGCCGAATTTCAAGCAAAACGAAAAGCAAATAATGCAGATCAACAATTTTGTTGGTAAGCCTAATTCTATAACTTAACTTAAAAAAGAGGAAACTATGTTAAATCTAAATTGCCCTAATTGCCAAAAATCAATGGGATTAATTAATAATTTCAATAATATCAATCGTAAAGAAGTAACCTGCCCTCACTGCCAAGCTACTGTGAATAAAAAATTCAATATCGTTAAAGGATTGCTGGCTGCCTTAGGTTGCTTGATTATTGCGACAGTTATTCTATTCTTCGTTCTAGGAGAGGGAAACACAACCATGTATCTTGGGGGCTTTGCGGGTATTATCGGATTTATTACGTTTGGTACAAGCTACAATAAAAAACCGAATTCATAGCAATATACGAAGAATCCCGATTTATGCGGGATTTTTCTTGCTTATCTTATTTCGATTTGGACCCTAAGGAAAATATTATGGGCTTAAAAAGCAAACTTTATCGGAAACAATTCGCCCCTTTCAAACCACTCATAGGTGTCGCTATCATACTTGCTATGTATTTTTACGGGTTGATTGATTTTGACTTCTATTCACAAAAACTCGGTTTTGATATACCGCATTGGGTTTTTTACAGTATATTCGGTGCTCTTTGTTTATACGCTGCTTGGAAAACCTTTTGGGGTGTCATTTGGATATTAAGCGCCAAAGAAAATAGTCGGTCAAAATGCTTTTTCGGCATGCTGAACAATAAAAATCCACAAGTAAAAATTGAAAATGGATTAGAAGAGTATGCACTCTTAGCTTCTACATTTTATGAAGCAAGCCAAATACTAATCGGTGATAAAGAAAGTTTAAGCAAACTTGCTAAAAACCCAAATTATATTCCCCCTTACCGTTTAGATAAAGACGGTGATCTACGAGGAGGATCTCAATTTATTAACAGTATTGAGGGCATGCACCATTTAACCAAAAAAGAAGCAGAATATCGCTTAAAAGTACCTCTTGAAAATTCTTGGGGAATCACAGGTAAAACATCGGCACTTGAGCAAATGGATGCATTATGGCATGGGGCATTAGAAGCAGCAGAATATAATCTATTGGATTCTAAAAAAGGCGTGCTTTATAGTAAAACTGTACAGGAGTTCGGTTATAAAACAGTTAATTTCAAGACAGACACTAACGCAGCCGGTTTTGATATTATCCGTTTTATTTATATTGCTCGTTCAAGTTTTACTTTAGGCTATATTCCTGAAGAAAGTGTACGCAACGCATTATGGAATACAGCGCAATTTATTGCAGCCTCTTATGAAAGTTGGGAACAACTCGGCTATTCTTATCTAGTGACTTTCTTAAATTGGAATTTAACATCAAATTATGATGAATCGACTTATTCCTATATCACTGAACGTGTCACCGCTATCAATCAATTATTTTCTGAATCCAACAGTCCATTAAAAGATACTTCGCTGGATATATTACGCACTATTATCGAAAAAGAATTAGCCGATAACACCAAGCAAGAATCTACTACCTAACTAACTATTCAATGCCGATATAGAAAATATCGGCATTATTCTATTTAATACCATTTGGAAAGCTTTAATAAATTTCGTTATGCAAGATAAAATTCGTTGTCCTTATTGCCAGAGCCTGCTGAATCAACAATTCATCAAGCATAGTCAGTATTATTGCGGCAATTGTTTGAAGAAATACCGATTACAATTCGGCCAATCTACTGAATATGTAATCTCCTTAAAGCAGTCCAAGGAATATGATGAAGAGAAAGATTATTTTAAACAACTCGAAATCAGAAACAAATCATTCGATAAAAAATCATTTTGGTCTTCTTTTGTGCCTTATTATCTCGAACAAATGGTCAAAGAACTTAAGCTCAAAGGACGCTATAGAGTATGGTTTATTATAATATTTCTCTTAATCCTATTTGCTGTTCGTGTCTACCAATCTGAAAGACCATACATTTTTCAAGATATTGAAGTTAAAAAAAATAATGAACGGCTGAGAGCAATTATGGAAAAGCAGAAAAAAATAGGCTAGAACTACAGCGACGAGCTGAGGAAAGAGAAAAATAATCTAGAGAAATCAATAAATATGAGTGAGATAGTTTACTTTCTTTTTGGTTGGGCTGCTGCATCGATAATTAGTTACTTTTACCGTAAGCGGGTCGTATTACTTATCTTCGGGTTGGTGCTGTTTGCTTCGGTTGAGATCATACGCCAGAACGGTGCGTATTTTCAAAATCGGATAGAGAATATATATTCGATTACGATCTTGCTTGCTGTATTGTTTTTACACACATTCTTTATGTTTGCAACTCCTATAATGATGAAAGTACCAAGAATAAATGAAAAAAACAAAGAAATAGGAACACGGATTTTTATTGCTATTTTTTATATCTTCACCTTGTTTTTTCTGTTTATGATGTTTGTTAGAGGGATTATCTATTGATGAATATCACTG
>NZ_VDHF01000163.1:0-4534 GCF_006228025.1 Testudinibacter crocodili | reverse complement strand
ACAATCCCCTACCACACTTCTACGCTCAGAAGGCGTTTTAGATTTTGCCAGCTCCGATACAACAATAAATTGTTGTTGGGATTGACTGAAGATTAGGCGGTAGGTGTTTTTGTTCATTTTCTATAAATACTTGTGCAATATTTGAAAGCCTCTCTTATTTTCATACCCAACTCTTCATCTGAAATTTCTAATGAATATTCAAATTCAATTGCTGTTCCATCTTTTTTCTTGACGGCTGTATACCCATCTAAAGAATCTTGATGATTTGGCACAATAGAAAAAACTTCTTCCATATCAACAGATAAAAAATCCATAGTGTTATATATTGCCTTCCTACTTTTATAGCCAAAATGTTCTTGTAATTGCTGCTCTATTTTTTTACTAAATAGCTGCACCTCGCCTGAATTAAATATCTTATAAAACTCATCCAATGGAATCTCTCTGCTTTTTAATAAAGCCTCTTTTACTGATTCGCCTAACACCTTATCATCAACATCCACAGGTAAAAAAATAGGTTTTTGTTCAGGATCTGACATTGATAACAATCCTTGTAAAAAGTAAGTAATCACAATCACATCCTTATTCTTTCTTATTAAAATATTCTTTGATTTAGACATTTTATTTTACCTTTTTAATAATAATATTAACATTTTTAGATTGAGCATATTGCACAGATTTTTCAATAGCTAGCATCTGCTGACTATTTGTTCCACTTGGAATCGCCAGATATAGCTCTTTATTTTTTATATTTTTATTATTTAGTTGAAAATCCTCTCTACCATCCACCTCAAAATTCACCATCTCATCAACATACTTATTCAACTGTGATGTAATTCGTTTTGGGTTTTGATAGGTTTTACTTCCCACTGTATCCATTGTTTTTGCGCTAATTGCTGTTCCGTCAGGCAATAAATGATCAAAGGTTTTAAAATTTGGTTTTATCATATTCAAATCAAGCGTTCCCTCCGGTAGCTTCTCTTTTAAATACGCTTCCCAAGGCTTGCCTTGATTATTAATCCCTTTGCCCCAGTCAATACCGACAACTTTATTCGACACAATATCATTCGATAAACCCAGTTTGCCTAATTTAACCGCACTTTCAACTCCCTTTTTAACAAGATTTAAAACCCCTGTCGTCCCTCCAATCACACCAAGTTCGGTTGATAAATACACCTGCATCCGCATCACATCAGCTTCTCTTCCTTGACCATTGGCTTCTAGCCTATCAGCTTCCGCTAACTGTGATTTAATACTATCCGAAATGGTTGTAACCGGTGATTGTATCAAGGCTTTAATCGCTTTGCCCATTTCATGCAGTTGGGCTTGCGAAACCTCATCGCCCGTGATGGCTTTTGCCGTAATATTCGCCAGCTCAACAGAATCCGTGATGCCCTCTTTTGCAATTTTAATTAACGCTTCTTTTGCCACATCTTCGGCATATTGGCGTTTGGCTTCACCATATTGAGTTGCCACATCCAGATATTCAGAGCGGGTGTTGCCGTTTCGTAATTCTACTTCCGGCTTATCGTAGCTATGGAATGCCGCACTTAACGTAATCAATTCATTTGCACAAGCGGTTGTCATCCCACCGTAGCAAGCCGATTGTAAATCTTTATCCCTACGATGGTCTAATTTGACTAAATCAGCTAGCTCTTGTTTTTCTTCCTCTGTTAATCCCTCTTTTTTTCGTTTTGCAATCAATTCTATTTGTCGTTCAAGTTCTTGTTTAAACAAGTAGTTATTTTCAACCGCACTTTCCGCTATCGCTTGCCCTGTTGCAGCATTAACAAGTGTAGTTGTGCTATCCGTAGCTGTTCCGTCTGCCTGTGCCATCACCGTTGCCGCCAATGCACCTGTCAGGCTGCTGAGGCTCGATATATTGGCACGCTCCCGTTCGTCCAATTCACTTGCGCTTTTGCCGTAAATAGTCTTGGCAAGCAGTTCCGCTGTCGCTTCCCCCGTTATCGCTGCCGCCGCACCGCCCAACGCACTGCCGCCGTTAACTTGCGCTTCTACCGCACCTAAGATGCCATGAAGAATTAGGTTAGTGGTTTTGTCCACCTTGCCGTTTTCATCCGTCGTCGCATCCTTAATCGCTTGGTTCGCCAATGGAGAAAGGGCGGTCGCCGTCAACTGTGCCGTGCTTCTCCGCATCTTTCGCCAAGTCTTTTAACTTCGCTGACTTGGTGCGCTCTTCATAGGTCGCCAGATTCACCGCATTCTTCGCAATATCGCCTATCACCTGCGCCGCTTCCAACCGCTCTTGATACTCTGCTTTATCAAACTGCTGTACCTTTTGATTAGCGTTTACCGTATCGAGCGAAAGTGCGGTCGGCACTTCGCTGTTTCTCACGTCCAGACTGATGTTTTGGCTGACCGCACTTTGCGTGGTGGTGTGGTCATCTTTGTTGACATTGCCTGCTAAACTCGCTGCCAGCCCTATCGCTTGCATCGGTGACGGACCCGAAGTGGACATCCCCACGCTGACACTCTGCATACTGACTTCACTGTGGTTTTCAATATTCTCGTGAGTCAGTGTGCCGGTGCTAAAGTGGTTTTTGTCTGCTGTGGCTTGGCTGTCAATCACCCCGCCTTTCAGATGGGTGTTGCCACCGACGGTGAGGTTCATGCCGTCCTCACCCACACGCAACCCAGACTGCTCATTCACTTGCGCATAGTTCACTTTTCCTTTGCTGGCGTTGACATTCACCGAACCCAAATTGATATTCACACCATTACTGAACTGAATACAATCCCCTACCGCACTTCTACGCTCAGAAGGTGTTTTAGATTTTGCCAGCTCCTATACAACAACAAATTGTTGTTCGAATTGACTGAAGATTCTTTTATTCATATCTTATATATCTATTTTTAAATTAGGAAAAAACCTTGAAAATTCTGTTCTTACAAATGTATTTTCTTTTAAAAATTTAAATGCCTCCTCTTTCTTTAATGGAGAATCATAGATTTCTTCAAATCTAAAAAAGGCTATTCCATATAGAGCCATTTCATCTTCATATGATAAACTACTATCTGTTACAAACCCTATTGCCTTATATATTTGAAACAAAGATTGGTCAAACTCTAGTAACTCATATATATATAAAGGAATATCATTAATAGCAGTAGTTAATATAACTCTCTCAACCCATTCTCTAAATTCATTTAGATGAATCGCCTGACAAAAAAGGCAGGTTAATGCAAAATTTAAATCTGCATCATTATTTTTGTAGATTCTCCACATATCATTTCCCCTTTTGAATGCTATTACCACCAATATGCCCTGTTTTAGAGTGAATTAATTCAGGAACAAGTTGCATTCTTCCTGTATCTTGATGGTGATGCCAAGTCAAATTAGGAATCTTGCTATCCCCTTTATAAATAGCCTCTAATTGTTTTGATGTGAACTGATTTTTATCAACATTACCTTTATCTATAGCTTTTACAAGATCTTGTGTTGCTAATTTCATTTGTTCTTCATAAGAGATACTTCTAAAATCTAAATAGTATAATCGCTTTTTTCCACTAGATTTTGTTCCTGTGTAATTAATATCTACTTCAAACCACTTTCTTTCAGGTGCTGAACTCTGCATTAGAATAAGATTCACCACCAGCTATTTTCCATTTGGAATGGACTCCTCACCAGCTTTCCATCCTGATTTTTCTACGTCTATTATTTGTATTAAATCTATATTTCCCATAAAAATTTCTAAAAATCACATTTTAATAAAAGGGAATGTTTTTTTAAATCTATCTAAAATATGTGGATTTTCCTTCAAAGCTGTTAATGCTTCATTTTCTGAGGTTGGAATATCAAAAAAAGCTTTAAATCGTTGAATTGCAATTCCATATATTGCATCTTTTTCAGTTGGTTTTAATCCACCACTAGGCGTAAACCCTAAAACATTATAAATTAGAAATCGCTCATTCTCCTCCAGATCAATTAAATCCCATATAAATAAAGGTATTTTATCTACATCATTATTCCGAACTAAACAATAAAAATACTCCTTAAACTCTTTAAAGCTAATAGCTCCCATCAAGTTACATGAAATAACAAATGCAAGAGTGGAAGAATCTCCATTTTTATTAAAACCATCCATAATCACTTTCCTTGTTTAAGATTATCGAGCCTTCACTCAGCGTGATTAGAATCAATCATGTAACGACTCTATAAACTCCTCAAAGTTTTTTGCCACAAGATTAACTACCGGATTCATGGTACCATCAGCATCCTGAATATAATCATCGTGATATATTAAAACCACCTTCGGTTCTTCATCAACCTCTAAAAATCTATAATCAAAACAAATATAATCGCCATTACCACTAACACCAAAAGGGACTATGCCTTTCATATCACCATAAAATGGAAAAAGCTCCAGTTTTGAATATATATTATATGGATTAGCCTCACCATATCCTAAAAAACAAATATCTCTATCATTAATTTTCCCATCTAAATCAACATAATCAAAAACATCATTTTCAGGCCTTAAGAAATTGTGATTACTTATTAGATATTTATAAGAAC
>NZ_VDHF01000162.1:0-2082 GCF_006228025.1 Testudinibacter crocodili | reverse complement strand
CTATATATTATTTTATTACGAGTTATTTGAAAAAGAATAAACCAGAAGCAGATATTAAACTCATTAAATATGATTTGAATGATTATGGATTAATGTTTGATTTTGTAGAATTTGTTCGACATAATAGGCTAGATTCAGTCATAGTAGATGATTTTGAGAGCGCTGAAAAGTTACGTAATGCATTTTATTTTTCTAACTATCCTGAACCAATTATTTATACGCTTTATAATAATAGTTATATCAATGATTATCGATTTATCAAATATCATATTAATTATGAATTGATTTCAGATAATATCTTTAGCCTAATTGTGGGTAGGAAAAGAAATATTAAAGTTAAAGATAAAGGTATTTTATTTTCTTCTGATAGTGATCTATCTTATGTGCATAAATATCATAAATCTTTGAATATTCTAACGATTGACAGTCCTTCAATACAAGCGCTAAAGAAGATTATACCGCACTTTCATAAGGTTTCTGGAATTAAGGTGAATATTGAAATTGTCAGTTTTAATGAGATTTCTTTAATTTTAAATGATATTAATAAAGCTGAGCAATATGATATTATTAGGATAGATATGGAGAGTTTTCCATGGTTTGCTAAGAGTAACTTTACGCCTTTTAATTTTATTACTAAAAAACAATTAGAAAAAAATTACTCTCAAGATATTATTAAAAGATTTTGTCTTTTGGGTGAGGATGTTTATGCAGTTCCTTTTGATCCTAGTATACAAATATTATTTTACCGGAAAGATTTTTTTGAAAATCAAACAATAAGACGATTGTATTTTGAACAAAATAAGAAAGATTTATCTATTCCAAAAAATTTTGAAGAATTTAATAGCATTGTACAATTTTTTAGCGAAAATAAAAACTCACTCTCCCCAACGTCTTATGGAACAGCGTTGGTTTTAGGAGATGAGGAGGTTTTGGCAACAGAGTTTTTTGTCAGGTATTATGCCCTTTCAGCCAGTTTATTTGAATTAAACTCATTAAAGTTGGATGTTATTAAATCAATTGATGTATTAATTAATTTGAAGACATTATTTCTTAGCGCAAAACTACTGGAGGATAAGTGGTGGTCTAATGCTGTTAATATGTTAGAAAATAAAACTATTCCTATGTTGATTATTTATATGAATCACTTTTTTCATTTATCCCATGCAGAGCTTTCGCCTTCGCTTGGTTTTGCTCCTGTTCCCGGTGATATGCCTTTGTTTGGTGGAGGAAGTTTGGTTATTTCTAAGCATACTGTACATAAACAAGAATGTATACAATTTTTGTCATGGTTTATGCAAGATGAAATTCATGATCAATATGTTATGTTAGGTGGCAACTCTGCAAGAAAAAATATTTTATCAAATCAAGAGATTATTAAAACTATGCCATGGTTGCCTTTGGCTTATGAGAAAGAGTTTAATGGTATTCGTGAGAATATTAACCCGCTTGGTTTTTCAGTTAATTTGCGTAAAATTGAGTTTTTTATTGGAAAAATGGTCAAAAAATATCTTTTTAGCCATCTTTCGGAAGAGCAAGTTATAGGCGAAATTAATCGCTATTTATCAGAAAATGAAGCAGAATTAATGCAAAGCATTAGTTGAAATATTTGATTTCAATACCGTTAATATTTTGAATACTCTTTAATTTTTTATATACTTCAAAAGAAGATTGGTGTTTAGAAAGGTAAGCACTAATAGAAAGTATCAGGTGATTATCATTTTCTTCTTTGATGCTTACGGTATCGACTTGACAATTTTTATGGTGGATAGTTTGAGTAATATCTTCAATATTTAGTTCACTATTGATATCAAGGATAATGTTAATTTTATTAATATAGTTTCTCTTTGGGATAATTACTTTCAAATAACGACTATATTTTAAAGTAATAATAATGATGATAGCAACAGTAATTGCATCGCCGTAGAAGCCAGCTCCAACGGTGATACCTATGCCAGCAGCGCTCCAGATCATTGCTGCAGTAGTGATCCCGGATATCATATCATTATTTTTATGTAAAATAACACCTGTTCCTATGAACCCTATGCCACTAATAACTTGGGCGGCTAATCTCATTGGATCAGT
>NZ_VDHF01000161.1:0-3414 GCF_006228025.1 Testudinibacter crocodili | reverse complement strand
GAATAATAATACCACCTTTTACTACTTGTTGATGGTAACCAGGAATATTGAGCAAGTTCATTAAGTTAGATATAATGCTTAAAATCAATACGCCGATTAATGTATTGGTTACAGTACCTTTACCGCCAGATAAACTTGCTCCACCCACGACTACAGCAGCGATAGCATCTAACTCAAAACCGATGCCAAAAACCGGAGAACCTACACCTGTACGGGTTGTAGCTAAGATACCCGCTAATGCACATGCTAAACCACAAATTACGTATACCCAAAATTTATATCGTTCTACTTGGATACCAGAAAATTGAGTTGCAACTTCATTACTACCAATGGAAATAACTAAGCGTCCGAACACGGTTTTTTTGAAAACAAAAAATACACCAAAGAAACATATTAATAAAACATAAAATGGTAGAGGTAAAGCAAGTAAATAGCCAGTGCCAAAATCAGTGAAAGCATCATTATCAATAAACACAGGTTGGCCTTTAGAAACAATTAATGCTAAGCCCCGTGCAATCGTCATCATAGCAAGCGTTGCGACAAAAGGAGCAACTTTAAAGTAGGATACTAATCCTCCTGCGGCAGCTCCAATTATTGTGCCAACAAATAATGCTATAAGCATACTGCCTAAAATACCGTAATCAGGAATAACTAATGCAATGACTACAGAAACTAAAGCCATTATTGATCCAACGGATAAATCAATACCACCAGTTAGAATTACGAATAATAGACCAAGTGAAACGATTCCTAAAGGTACACTTTGACGTAATACATTGGTAATATTTTCCAGTGAATAAAAGCGATCCGTTAATAATCCGGATATAATTAGCATCAAAATAAAAAACATTAATGTTGAATGTTTTAGGCAAAATAAATAAAAGTTCTTCATTAATTACTCCTTATATTAAACTGCTTCACGTTTAGGTATGGCTAATTTCATTATATTTTCCTCAGTCATTTCTTGCGCTGATAATTCACCAGTGATAGTTCCTTCACTCATGACATATAATCTATTGCATAGACCTATAAGTTCTACTAGTTCTGAAGAAATAACTAATAAACCATAGCCTAGTTTGGCAAGATCGGAAATAATACGATAAATTTCTGCTTTCGCTCCTACATCAACACCTCTAGTTGGTTCGTCAAGAATAATGAAATCGCAATCAGTACTTAACCATTTTGCTAATACGACTTTTTGTTGATTACCACCACTTAAACTGGAAAGAGAGTCTTTTAATTTACCTAATTTAATTTGTAAGAGTTGTTGCATTTTTTCACCAGCCTCTTTTTCAGCCTGGTAATTAATCACACCAAATTTAGAATATTTTTTTAAGGTTGCCATTGTTATATTCTCCATAATAGAAAGATTTAACACCGCACCTTGTTCTTTACGGCTTTCTGGTACTAACCCTATACCAGCATTAATTGCTGAAAGAACACTTGTCACTTTTATTAATTGCTCATTTTTATAAATTTCTCCTTCAGAAAACTTATCAATACCAAATATACAACGTGCTACTTCTGTTCTACCAGCACCAACTAACCCGGCAAGACCAACAATTTCTCCTTGTCTTACATTAAAATTAATGTTGCGTACCATCTTACCTCTATTTAAATTTACTATGCGTAACATATCTTTATTTTGAGGTTCATTTTTTGGAGGGTAAAGAGATTCTAATTCCCTTCCAACCATATGACGAATAATATTATCTTCTGTAGAGTTGTTAGGATCTAATTCGGTCACAGTTTTTCCATCTTTAATGACGGTAATTGCATTAGAAATACGGAATAATTCTTCTAAACGATGTGAAATATAAATAATAGTGACGCCTTTAGATTGTAATTTTTTTAAATTTTCAAATAATATGTCAATCTCTGGGGCTGCTAATACCGCAGTTGGTTCATCAAGAATTAAGATATTGACATTTTTTGTTAATGCTTTAGCAATTTCAACCATTTGTTGATAAGCCACACTTAAATTACCTAAACGAGTTTTAGGTGAAATATCAAACCCTAAAGATTGTAATGCTGCCGCCGCTCGTTCATTGATGGATTTCCAATTGATGGTTTGTTTTCCATCGCCTAAATCATCTAAGAAAATATTTTCAGCAACTGAAAGATCGGGTGATAGAGCTAATTCTTGGTGAATAATACCAATTCCTTTATTTTGGCTACTTTTCGGTGTGGTGAAATGTACTTCTTCACCATTAACTTTGATAATTCCACTATCTTTTATATAAATGCCTGATAAAATTTTCATTAGTGTTGATTTGCCTGCGCCATTTTCACCAATTAATGCATGAATAGAGGCTTTCTTTACATTTAAACTTATATCAGTTAATGCCTTTATACCACCAAAATGTTTACTAACATTGCTGATTTCTATTGCAAACTCGGACATAATTGTTCTCCAGAAAATTGATTGTGGGAGTCGCCCACAATCATTGGATAAATAAAACAATAAATTAGTATAAAGATTCTGGATCGTATACTGACTCTACATTATCTTTGGTGATTAATAATGGTTTAATATAAATATAATCAGGAAAATCACGTTTACCGGCTTTATGCTCTTTAATCGTATCAATAGTTAGTTTTGTTAAAGAATTTGGATTATTTGATGCCGTTGCTTGTAATTCGCCTTTCTTGATAGAATCTAAGCCAAATTTATAACCATCATGAGCATATACTTTTATGTTTTGTAATTTCCCAGTTGCTTTCAAGGCACGGATTGCACCTAACGCCATATCGTCCATTTCGGAATAAACAGCGTTAATTTTATCTCCGTGTGCAACAAGTGCATCTTCCATTGCTTTCAACCCACCTTGTTGATCCCAGTTACCCCAAACTTGAGTTATAACATTTAGATTACTTTGATTATATTGACGAATTTGCGTATTTAGCACCCCAACCATAAAATTATTGCGGCGAGCCTCACCAACAAGATTACCTTGGTTACCGCTAATAAGTACTAGATTAATTGGTTCTTTCCCAAATTGCTCAACTGCATATTCCCCTACCATTAAGTTATTTGCAGCATTATTAGCTTGGATCCGAGTGATGACAGGCGCAGTTAGTGCGATATCACTATCTAGAGCGATTGAAGGAACATTTGCACGTGCAGCCATTTCAGCAATTTTGATTCCAGCAATCGGATCTTGAGGATTAAATACAAGATAATCAATACCTTGAGATAACATGTCCTCGACATCAGCAAGCTGTTTGTTTAAATCGGCTCGAGCATCAGTGGTGATTAATTTATAACCTGCATCTTTAGAATGAATTTTCATATATTCAGTTAATCCATTAAAAAATGCACCGTTTAGTGTACGGTTAGAAAAACCGATTTTAACTTTGTCGTCCGCTGTAGCAGTACCCACGATGGATAGTGATAGAGCCAGAGCAGTAAGT
>NZ_VDHF01000160.1:0-1109 GCF_006228025.1 Testudinibacter crocodili | reverse complement strand
GGCGTTCCGGCAGCTGCGCGCAAAAAACGTAGCCAACGTCCGGCAAAATACCGTTATACTGATGAAAAAGGTGCACAAAAAACCTGGACAGGTCAAGGCAGAACACCTAAAGCCATTCAAGCTGCATTAGACAGTGGTAAAACGTTATCAGATTTTGAAATTTAACAATTAATCTTATTATAAGTAACTTATTAAAAATAAACCCTCAAGGGTTTATTTTTTT
This sequence comes from Testudinibacter crocodili, assembly GCF_006228025.1. Taxonomy (NCBI): domain Bacteria; kingdom Pseudomonadati; phylum Pseudomonadota; class Gammaproteobacteria; order Pasteurellales; family Pasteurellaceae; genus Testudinibacter; species Testudinibacter crocodili. The sequence continues at coordinate 886 of NZ_VDHF01000160.1, read as the reverse complement.
CTATATGAAGAAAACCATATGATTGAAAATAAAATATTATTAACTGAATGTTCCGACGATAAAGGCTTAATGGCAAAAATTGCTAATATTTGTTACAAACACCAGTTGAATATTACCCATAATAGTGAATTCGTTGATAATGGCTGTAAGCGCTTTTTTATGCGTACCGAATTGGAAGGAATTTTCAATGATGAAATGCTGAACACCGAATTAAGTCTGGCTTTACCGCAGGGCGCAAAATATAACATCATTACTCGCAAAACCAAGCGAATTGTTATTTTGGTTACAAAAGAAGCCCACTGTCTAGGTGATATTCTGATGAAAAATTATTATGGTGGTTTAGATGTTGAAATTGCCGCAGTGATTGGAAATCACGACGCCCTGCGCGAATTAGTCGAACGTTTTGATATTCCGTTTCATCATGTCAGCCATGAAAATCTAACTAGGGAAGAGCATGATCAACGCTTAGCTGAAAAAATTGATCAATACCAACCGGATCTGATTATTTTAGCTAAGTATATGCGGGTACTGAACCCTAAATTTGTAAAACGCTATCCTAACCGAGTGATCAATATCCACCATTCTTTTTTGCCCGCTTTTATTGGGGCAAAGCCCTATCAGCAAGCCTATGAACGTGGCGTAAAAATCATTGGCGCAACCGCACATTTTATTAATGATGAGTTAGATCAAGGCCCAATCATTATGCAAAATGTGATCAATGTTGACCACACCTATGATGCTAAAGCCATGATGCGTGCCGGGCGTGATGTTGAAAAAAGCGTCTTAACCCGTGCACTAGATTTGGCACTGAACGACCGTATTTTTGTTTACGATAATAAAACAGTTGTTTTGTGATGTATAAATAACCCCCTTCGAAATAGTTTCT
>NZ_VDHF01000016.1:0-39731 GCF_006228025.1 Testudinibacter crocodili | reverse complement strand
GCCCAAATCTGGTATGACTATACCGTCGGAAAACAGACCTACAAACAACTTTCCATAAGCTACAATTGCGCCGTCCGAACTATCCAAAGACACCTGAAAAAAGCGCCCAAAACAGCCCTAAATGAGCCACAAGTAAAGACGTTGAATCTGATTATGGACGTCACGTTTTTCGGGCGACAATTTGGCGTATTAGTGATAATGGATTCATGTGCTAAAAAGGTCGTTTATCACCAAATAGTTCGTACAGAGAAAGATGTTTACTACACCAAAGCAATTAATCGATTGCGTGAAAAAGGATTTATTATTCAATCGATTACTTGTGATGGTCGACGTGGATTGTTAAAAGATATTTTTGATACGCCTACTCAAATGTGCCAATTTCACTTGGTTGCGATGGTCATCAGAAAGCTGACAAGAAATCCTAAATCGGTTGCCGGAAAAGAGCTGAAAGCCTTGGTAAAAACGTTGAAAAATAGTCACAAAAATGAATTTTATGTCCGCTTACATCATTGGTTTTTACGGCATAAAGCCTATTTGGAAGAACGGTCTGAAATCCCCGACAGCAAGGGGAAATATCCCTACAAACATCGCAAGCTACGAGGAGCTTACGCCAGTATTAAACGTTACATGGACTACCTGTTTACCTTTGAGAAATACCCTGAATTACGGGTAGAGAAGACGACAAATCGGTTGGAGGGATTATTCAAAGAATTAAAGCAAAAATTATCGGTACATAATGGGTTGAACCGACGAAATAAGATTATGTTTATTCAGGACTTTTTGAATAAAAAGAGTTGATTTTAGTATATAAAATACCCAAAACCAACCTTTTTGTCCAATAGGGCATGGTGTCTAAAAAATTACCAACCTTTTTGTCTACTATGCCGCATTTCAACTATTTGAAATATAAACAAACATCAACAGACCCTATTGATTAACATATACCGCACTTATGATTTACTGATAAGTGCGGTATATTCAATTATTATGCGCTTCTCATACGGCGGATCAACATCGTTGCACAGCCAAATCCAAGTAAACTGAACGCGGACATAATATAAAAAACATTATTGTAGCCGGTAATGCCGGGATAATTATCCAGCATATAGCCGTATAGCGTATAGCCGAACATTGACGGCATATAACCGATTAAACAACCTAACGCCATAGAAGAACCGGCATATTCTCTTGGCACACCGATCTCCTCCATCGGCGCAAAAAAGACCGCTCTTTGCGTAAAAATAATCGCACCGAAGCCTAATGTTGCCGTCATGCCGAGATAAACACTCATTGATTCGTGCGGCAATTGAATAAAAAGGATCATACTGACAAACGCCACGATAAATGCAGTTTGCAAATATCTTAACGGCGAGTGGAATACTTTATCCGATAAAAAACCGCCGAGCGGCCCGCCAATCATTTTTAAACCGTATTGGTTGATAATGCCGTAAGCGCCGACTAATGCGACCGGTAAACCGTAAATATCTTTTAAGAATGGGATAAAATAAGTCAGACCGGTATAGGAAGAATACACAAAGAAAATAACAAATGCAGCGAGCCAAGTATTAACATCTTTAATCACATAAAGAATACCACTGAAAACTTTCGCATTGGCTGACTTGTCTCTAGCGGTGACTTTAATGTGATCTTCGTCGCCGACCAAGAAATAAGTTACTACGCCGACAAGTGCGGTCATGAATGTATAGTAGAGAATACCCGCTTGCATACCGGCTTTGCCTTCACCGAACAAGACAAAGATACCCAAGGCGCCGAAAGCGACAATCACATCGACAACGCCGCGCCCGGCCTCTAAAAAGCCGAATAATCTGCCTTGGTCCTCTTTTGTGCCGAGTAACCGTACCGCTTTGAGTAGCACTGGCCAATAGACGACTTCTCCAAAAAAAGCCAGTCCGGCAAACGCAAAAACATAGCCAGTAAATGAAGGAAGCGTGGATAGGTAAAGTCCGCAAGCAGCAACCCCCAACAGCCCTGCCGGCAGCAAATATTTTTTTGAAAAACGATCAGCGAGATACATTGAGAAAAAATAGCCGATTGTTTGTACAATAGCATAAAAAGTGAAACCTAAACCGATTTCGGTATTGCTCAACCCCCAATCTTGCTGCATCGGCACATAGAAAACATCTTTAATGCTAGAAAGTTTATAAATCGTACCGCCGCCAAGTACCAAAAAGCCCAGTTGTACCCATTTGTTGGCAAATAATCCTGTTGTTCTGTCCATCATTATGCTCTCCCCAGATAAGCGACGGCTTCTATTTCGACGAGTGCATCTTTAGGCAAACGTGAAACTTCAACGCAGGAGCGGGCAGGATATTCATTCTCGAAGTAATCCGCATAGATCCGATTAAACGAATTAAACCGCTCAATATCTGTTAAAAAACAGGTTGTTTTTACAATATCTTTTTTACAGCCGCCAGCTGCCGTTAAAATAGCTTCCAGATTTTTTAGCGCTTGGTGGGTCTGTTCTTCGATAGCGCCAGCAACCATGTTGCCGGTGTCTGCTGTAATCGGTATGCAACCTGAAATATACAGCCAGTCCTTAACTTTGACTGCTTGCACATAAGGTCCGATCGCCGGTGGCGCAAGTGCGGTGTGGATAATCTGTTTCATTATTTTTCCTTAACAATATTTTTGTTTTAAGTGATGTAGGGCATCAATTGAGATTTTCAGCCCATCCAATTGTGCTTGAGTAAGGATGGCCTGTGCTTGTGAAGAAATTTTGTGGGGATAATAGTAGTCTAAAGGTTTGATTAGGCTCTCGGCGAAAGGGGGCAGTTTGATTTGAAAAGCACCGCTAAAAGTATCCATGCCTCCCGTACCTTTCGGGCGTGCAAAATTGGCGCAATAGGGATAGCAATTTTCGATATTGATGTGTGTAATCGGAGAATCTTCCAGTAAAATTTTAAAACATTGATCAATATCGATGCTTCCCTGCCCGATAGGTACGCCGCATACAACTGGAGTATCATCATGCATGATCACGATGTGATCTTTAAAATGGGTGGAATAGGTATAAGGCGCCAGTGCTTTGACCGCTTCAACCGGATCTTCCCACGCCATCATAGAATTACCAATATCGCAATGTGCGCCGACCCATTGACTGTTTACCGCTTCGATAATACGGATAATTTCTTGTGATGTTTCGTGTTCGTGATTTTCCAATGCCAATTTAATGCGGTATTTCTTAAGTAACGGTACGATCGCTTTGAGTTGAGTCGGGGCTTTGGCCATCCGTTGCGGATTAAATTTACCGCTGCTGACATAGGTTCGCACCACATCGGCTCCCAGTTCATTGGCAATTTTCAATGCTGGCGCTAAACTTTCCGTATCACAAAATCGGGTATCTATTTCGCAATAAAGATTATACTTTTCAATCGTTTCCCTTATGCGGTGCAAATAGGTTTTTTGATCACCGTCTAGCACGCCGAATTGCGGATGAAGATTCAGGTCGGGAATAATATTTAATTCGACGCCGCTCAATCCCAATTCCCATGTTTTTTGAATAAAAGAGAATACATCCATTTGCCGATGTTGAAAAAGAAGATGGCAAGACTCTGTTTCCAATCCGAATTTCATTGCTGACTCCCTATGCGCCGGAACAATTGCGTAAGTGTAAATATACGGTGTGGGTTGAAATTCCCAATAAATTGGCAATGGCTTTGGTTGCCCCCTTCAATTCGAACAGCCCCTGCTGGTAAAGCTCGGCGATAATTAGTTTATTTTTATTATTTACACCGATAGTCGGATCATGGTTGATTCTGCTGATGACTTTCTCAACCGTCTGATTAAATAAGTCGTCGATATTCTCTGCAAACAGTTCCCCGTTTTTAATTTCGTGGTTTTTAATGTCATGGGCTGCCGCCGATTGCGCTTGAGCCGTATTTGTACTCAATAAAAAAGACATAAAATCGTGTAATGGTGTATCAAGGCTTAAATTGACACAGAGCAACCCGATAATGCGATCGTTTTCACCCAGCACGGCTTGGGTGATGGAGCGCATTTTTTGTCCATTTTTAGAATGGGTAAAATAGGCATCGGTCACAAATGTCTTTTCTTCCGTCATCTGTTTCAACATATTTAAGGCCGTGCTGGTGATAGGTGCGCCGACCGCTCTATCGGTCAAATGAGAATTCACTATCTTGATCACCGAGCATTGCAAATCGGCTAAAGAGTGCAGCACCACTTCGCAATCATTGCCCAATAGATTTTTTAGCATCGTCAAAACCGGTTCCTGCGAGCGCAAAATCTGTTTATCAACCAGTGTTAAAGGATAGGTTAGTGTTGGAAAATCCCGTGTTTGATTTAGTTGTACCATGTTACTCACTCAAATATTTTTTATTGAAAATCATAAAATCAATTAAAGTTGATTTTATGTCTTTATACAATCAACTTTAATTGATTATGTGATCATGATCGAAGAATAGTTGTATGGAGATACAGGGGATAAGCGGAAAATTATGGTGAGATTGCTAAACGGCAATAAGAAGAAATAAAAATAAGAAAAAGCCGAATAGAAATATTCATTCTGATTCGGCTGTTCTAACGCTTTTAGAATATTAAACTCAGGCTAATTAAACCGCGCCTCTCCGACTTTTTGCATAAGTATCGAACGATACTGCGAGGATAATAATCGCGCCCATGATGATTTGTTGGTAGTAGGCGGAGACGTCCATTAGCACTAATCCGTTGATCAGGACACCCATGATAATCGAGCCGAAGATGGTGCCGGTGATGCGGCCATAGCCGCCCATTAGTGAGGTGCCGCCGATGACCACGGAAGCGATAACCCGTAGCTCAAATGCCACCCCGGCAACGGATTCGGCGCTGCCTAAGCGGGCGCTTAAGATAAAACCAGCCAGACCTGCCAGTGCGCCGATGACCACATAGACGCTGATCAAAGTGCGGTTGATGTTGACACCAGCCAAGCGAGCGGCTTCTGGGTTGCCGCCGACGGAATAGACATAGCGTCCCCAGCGGGTTTTGTGTAGTGCGATATAGCCGAGAATGGCGACAATGGCAAAGATCACCACCGGAACCGGCACCCCTAGCAGATCACCACGCCCCCACCAGCGGTAGCCTTGGTCAAAACCGGCGATCGGCGCACCGTCGTTAATCACCAAGGTCAGACCACGCCAAATAGTCATGCCGCCTAAGGTGACGATAAACGGTGGAATTTTCAATTTGGTCACGCCTAAGCCATGCAGCCAGCCGATGAAAGTTCCCATCGCCAAACAGATTCCCAAGCCGACTAACCAACTCATGCCGCCCCAAGCACCGGGTTCGACAGTGACGGTGTTGTCGCCTTTAATCACGTGGGCGGCAAAAATTGCACACACCGCCAGCACTGAGCCGACGGAAAGGTCAATTCCTGCAGTTAAAATCACGAAAGTCATGCCGACCGCCATGATGCCGAAAATCGATACTTCGGTCAGGATGTTAAAGATATTGCGTTCAGATAAAAACGCACTGTTTTGGAATTGGAAAAAGATAATCAAAAATACCAGAAAAACCAGCACCCCAAATCGCTCGAAAAAGGCAATCGGGTCTTTTTTACCATTTTCGTCCACAATTCCTAAATTTTTTAGCATGTTCTCAAACATAATACTTTCCTTATCTTACAAGGCTGCTTAATGCCGGTTTACACCGATCGCCATCATTGACATCAATTTTTCTTCGGTGGCATCATCACCGTGGATCTCACCGGTCACTTTTCCTTCCGAAAGGGTGATAATCCGGTCGGAAATCGCCATGATTTCCGGCAAGTCGGAGGAGATCACCAGCACGGCAACCCCTTTTTTCGCCATATCGAACAGCACTTGATGCACTTCGGATTTTGCGCCGACATCAATGCCGCGCGTCGGTTCGTCAACAATTAATACTTTTGGATTTAATGACATACAGCGGGCAAGAATAATTTTCTGTTGATTTCCGCCGGATAGTTTGCGCGCTTCCAAGGAGGTGCTTGCCATTTTGATACTGAGTGCTTGACGGTAGGATTCGATCAAATCCGTCTCACGGTTCTCATTCACAAACCATTTCATGGTGAGCAGATTTTTTAAATTGGAAAGCGTCATATTGGTGCGAATCGGTAAGCCGAGCACCAGTCCCTCTTTTTTACGGTCTTCCGGCACCAGCGCAACACCTAGATCCAGCGCTTCCAATGGGGAGTTGGCATGATAAGATTTGCCGTTGAGGGTTATTTCGCCTGATTGGTAGTGATCGGCGCCAAACAGGCAACGCGCAATTTCGGTTCGTCCTGCACCGACCAGGCCGGCGATCCCCAACACTTCACCTTGATGGATGTCGAAACTGACATCGTGCAGTGCAATACCGTGTGGATCCATTTGTGGTTTTTCTTTTTTTAGATGACGGACGGATAGCACCACCGGTTTATCTTTATGTTGGGTTTCGCTTGACGGGCGGCGGTTGAAGATGACATTACGTCCGACCATCATACGGATAATTTCATCTACATTAGTTTCGGCAACGTTGCCTTCACCGGTATATTTGCCGTCTTGGAAAACGGTGAAACGATCGCATAGCGCAAATACTTCGTTGAGGCGGTGGGTGACATAAATAATGCTGACCCCGCGGGATTTTAGATCACGCACAATTTGATGCAGGGTTTCCACCTCTTTATCGCTCAATGCCGCAGAGGGTTCGTCCATGATAATTAGCTTGGCATTCAAGGTTAAAGCACGGGCAATTTCAACCATTTGTTGTTGTGCGACGCTCAATTGCGCCACCTGTGCATTGGGTGAGATATTGAGTTTGAGATTATCCAGCACCATTTTGGCTTCTTGTTCGAGATTTTTGCGATCAACAAAGATGCCTTTGGTTAATGGTTCACGCCCAAGGAAAAAATTCTCCGCTACCGTCATATTCGGCAACAGATTGAACTCTTGATAAATAGTGACGATGCCTTGTAGCTGTCTGGCGTGCGGGCTGTCGTTGATATCCAAGGTTTTACCATTGAAAATGATCTCGCCACTGGTTTGCGGCTGTGCACCGGATAAGGCTTTCAGCAAGGTAGATTTTCCGGCACCGTTTTCACCCAACAAGGCATGGACTTCCCCGGCAGCAACCTGTAATTTCACACCGTTCAGTGCCAAGATGCCTGAAAAACTTTTGGTAAGATTCTGGACTTTTAATAAAGGGGCTGACATATAGACCTCTCAGATCCGGCTGCAATATGCTGGATAGTGCAGCCGGAAATTGATTTATTTCACTTCTCCGATTCGCTCTGCGTCATTTAAGTTACTTTGCGTGATCACCGTCGGGGCGAAATCCAGTCCTTTAACCTCTGCACCACCGCGCGCTTTGGCGACGACTTGCTCAAGTGCGGTTTTGACCGCATAACTTGGGCGTTGATCGGCAGTAGCGTATAACCAACCCTCTTTAATACGAGACAAAGCTTCCGGGCCGGCATCAAATCCGGTGACCAAAATATCACCGGCTTTATAGCCAAGTCCGTTCAGCGCTTCAATTGCCCCTAAAGCCATATCGTCGTTAGCGGCTAAAATAACATCCGGTTTTTGTTTCAGGGTTGGTAGCACACTTTCAATAATCCGCAATCCTTCGGAACGTAACCAATTGCCGGTTTGATCGACTAAAATGTTGTATTTGCCATCTTTTAACCCATCACGAATGCCGTTCATCCGTTCGATATTGGAGCTGGATCCTGGTTGTCCGGTTAGCAAAATGATATTGGCACCGTCCGGGAATTTTCCTTTCACGACGTTGGCGATTTCTTGTCCGCCGGTGTAGTTATTGGCACCAAAGTGCGGTATTGGCTCGCTGCTTTGTACTTTACGATCCAGCGTTGCGGTTGGGATTTTTTCGTCGATAATCTCTTCTACTGCGGCGGCAATCGCATTGACATCGTTAGGGGCGATGATAATTCCTTTTGCGCCTTTGGTAATTGCATTTTCCAAGTCGGCGGCTTGCTTGGTGGAGCTGCTTTGCCCGTCCAGAACTTGTAAATTGACTTGTAATTCTTTCGCGGTATTCATCGCGGATTTGGAGAGTTGCACTTCAAATGGACTGGATAAGTTCGGCAGGCTGAAAACTACCAATTCATCTTTTGCATAAACATTAAACGCTAAGCCAAGCGTTAACAAAGAAAGGGCTAATTTACGACTTGTTTTCATATATTCACCTCATAATATTTGGACGTGACATAATACGATTAGAAACATCAATCATAGCTACGTCATGGTATTTAAAACTGAAACTGCCTGGTCTTGACTAAATAGTCGTGAAAAGACAGGCGGTTTCGGATACGACGTTAAAGGGCGATTTATTTAATTTAGAATAAAAAATCAATAATTTCTAATATTTGAAATGTTTGGTTCATTTCGAAATGAAGAATAGCATTACCTGAAATGCTGTCAATAATATTGGAAAATTTGTTTCAATTTTGTTAAGCAGATCATAAAAATTGTCTATGATCTGCTGAAATTTGATCGTTGCCTTTATTCGGAATAGACATCAACCCATGCTTTGGTTACGGCAGATTTGGCAATGGCTTCTAAGACTCGCGACACTTTATAGCCTTCCGCAAAGTCAGGCCACATCGGCTTGCCTTCGGTTAAACCAAGGATTAAATCGCGGATTTCAACGGTTTTTTGATCATTAAAACCAATACCATGACCAGCACTGATACAAAACGGTTTGTAGTCAGGATGCAGCGGCCCGGTGAGTAGCGTTTTAAAGCCTTGGCGTGCTGGGTTATCGTCATGCAAATATAGCTTCAATTCCGCCATTCGTTCTTGGGTATAACTGATCGTGCCTTTGGTACCGGTCACTACATAGGTTAAGCCCATTTTACGTCCACAGGCGATTCTTGAGGTTTCAATCGTGCCCATCACCCCACTGGCAAAACGCAATAGACTACTTGCTTGATCCTCATTTTCAACCTGAACCAGTTTGCTTCGGTCTTGTGGATCCGGGCGCTGTTTGATCACGGTTTGCAGATCGCCACTGACACTAACAATATCTTCGCCCAGCAAATATTGCGCCATATTGACAATATGTGCGCCAATGTCGCCCAGTGCGCCCAATCCGGCCTTTGCCCGATAACAGTGCCAGTCGATCGGGGTGTTCGGACTGGCTAAATAGTCTTCATTGTGGGTGCCGTAAAAATGAATGACTTCACCGATTTCACCGTTGCGAATAATCTCTCTTGCCAATTGGCTGGTGGGATTTTTCATATAGTTAAATCCGACCAACGTTTTAATCCCAGCTTGGGTGGCGGCATCATACATCTCTTTGGCTTCAAGTGCGGTTAGCGCCAACGGTTTTTCTGAATACACGTGTTTGCCGTGTTTAATCGCTTCCAGCGCAATCTCGCGGTGCAAAAAATTGGGCGTACAAATATCCACTACATCCACATTCGGGTCACGCACCACATCACGCCAATCGCCAGAAGAGCGTTTGAAGCCAAACTCCTGTGCTTTTTGTGCGGCCAGCTCTGGGGTGATTTCTGCCAGATATTCCAGCACTAATTTGCCCTGTAAATTAAAAACAGTGGGAGCCTGTGCGTAGGCAATTGCGTGGCAGCGTCCGATATAACCGGTGCCGATCAGTCCGATTCTGACGGTATTCATTTTGTTCTCCTTACCTTTATCGCTTTAAAAAAGGCGGATATTCAATCCGCCCTCTTAGTTGTCCCTTCGTTGTACTCACCATAAATGGTTACAATGTCGGCATACTAAATGCCGCGCCTTGTTCCCGCACATTATGATTTGGCCAGCGGCTGGTGATGGTTTTCATACGAGTATAGAAACGCACACCATCAGGGCCGTATACATTCAATGCGCCGAAAATCGAGGCTTTCCAACCGCCAAAGCAATGGTAGGCAATTGGTACCGGAATCGGCACGTTAATCCCGACCATGCCGGCTTGCACATCTTGGCTGTATTGTCTGGCGGCATCGCCGTCACTGGTGAAAATGGCACTGCCGTTGCCGTATTGGTGATCGTTGATCAGCTTCATTGCACTGGCATAATCTTTGGCTCTGACCACACATAATACTGGTCCAAAAATCTCTTCTTGATAGATGCTCATCTCGGTTGTGACATGATCGAATAGACTGCCACCGATAAAATAGCCGTTCTCATGCCCGGCAACTTTGTAATTGCGTCCGTCTACGACGAGTGTTGCCCCAGCAGCTACACCTTGATCAACATAGCCTGACACTTTTTCCAAGTGCGGTTTTGAGATCAACGGTCCCATATCGTTTTCTTTCTGTCCTTCCGGCAACACGCCCGGACCGATACGCAACGCTGCTACTTTTGGTTTCAGATTATTGACAATCGCATCGGCTACAGCATCGTCAATGGTGACCGCAACCGATAGCGCCATGCAACGTTCGCCGGCAGCACCGAAAGCCGCACCCAACAACGCATTCGCTGTCATTTCAATATCTGCATCCGGCATGATCAAGGCGTGGTTTTTGGCGCCGCCCAATGCCTGCACTCGCTTGCCGTGCGCCGAACCGACTTCGTAGATATATTGGGCAATCGGCGTTGAACCGACAAAACTGACGGCTTGAATACGTGGGTCACGCAACAGAATATCCACCGCTTCTTTATCGCCCTGCACCACGTTGAACACCCCGTCAGGTAAACCGGCTTGTTGCAGCAACTCTGCCAAACGAATCGACAGCGACGGATCTTTTTCTGATGGTTTTAAGACAAATGTATTGCCGCATGCCAACGCAATCGGGAACATCCACATCGGCACCATCGCCGGGAAGTTAAACGGTGTAATCCCAGCCACGACACCCAGCGGCTGCATCACTGAATGGGTGTCGATGCCGCGCCCGACATTGGCGGAGAACTCGCCTTTCAACAAGTGCGGTATGCCGGTGGCGAATTCCACCACCTCCAAGCCACGGGTTAGTTCACCGATTGAATCGGAATAGATTTTGCCGTGTTCACTGGTGATCAATTTGGCTAGCTCATCAAAATTGGCTTCCAATAATTCTTTAAATTTAAATAAAATTCGAGCACGGCGTAGCGGAGATTGTTGCGACCAATCTGCATAAGCGGCTTGGGCGGCGGCAATTGCGGAATCCACCTCAGCGGCAGTACTCAATTTAACTTGTTTGGTTTGTTCACCGGTCGCCGGATTGAACACTGGTGTTAAACGGGCGCTTTGACTTTCAACGGTTTTACCATTGATAAAATTTGGAATAAACTGGCTCATATTTCTCCTCGATACAAATCGGCTGATGGCAATTAAGGCATATTTCAGGGATACAATACCGCTATGAAATATTTTTTTCAATCGAAAACCGCCTAAAATGAAATTTTTATTTCATTTTTTGTGATCTAAGTAGAATCTTGCAAAAGATCTGGTTCAGCAAAAGCCGATTGTCGCTTATACTTTTGCTTAAAAGAACCACAGACGCTAAAACAGAGGTTAGTCATGAGCCCATTACTGTCCAAATCCAATGCCATTAATAACGGCTTTCGCCAACAAATCACCCCGCAAAACGCCAATTGGGAATACGTCGGTTTCGAACTGCTGCATCTGTCCGCCGGTCAATCGCAGGAAATCAACACTGAAAATACGGAAGTTTGTTTTGTGGTGGTGTCCGGTTACGCTTCATTTGCGGTCGATGGCAAAATTTTCGAACATCTAGGCAACCGCACTTCGCCTTTTGAGCGGATTCCGCCGTATTCGTTGTATGTACCGCATCATAAACAAGTGCGTGTGATTGCCGATACCGAGCTGGAACTGGCGATTTGCCGCGCGCCGAGCAGCGGAAACCTGCCGATTCGAGTGATTAAACCGCAAGATGTCGGGGTGGAAAAACGCGGTTTCGGCAATAATCAACGCTTGGTACACAATATTCTGCCGGAAACCGAAGCCGCCGACAGTTTATTGGTGGTCGAAGTGTTTACTGACGAAGGCAACACCAGTTCGTTTCCAAGCCATAAACATGATCAAAAAAACTCAGACAACGAAACCTATCTGGAAGAAACCTACTATCACCGTTTCGAGCCGCAACAGGGCTTCTGCCTGCAACGGGTTTATACGGAAGACCGCACTTTGGACGAATGTATGGCGGTTTACGATGGCGATGTGGTCAAAGTGCCGAAAGGCTACCATCCGGTGTCAACCATTGCGGGTTATAACAACTATTACTTGAATGTGATGGCAGGTCCGGTACGCAAATGGCGTTTCAGCTGGGAGCAGGATCATCAATGGATCAACAGTGAAGAATATGCGCGAAAGTTTAGGTAATTATGCTTCTCCTTTCTTTGCAGCTGAGCGGCTAACTTTTTAGCCGCTCACTATTTTTTAAAACTAAACCCTCGCAATTAAAGCCTCCCCATTACTAGCCCCTTTTTTCGGTTGCTCGGTCGGGTTAAACCCCTGCGATAACCATTTATCATTAGAGCGAATCATTTTGCGATAGTGGGTTGGTGAAAAGCCGGTATATTTCTGAAAATTATCATAAAACCGGCTGATGGAATTGAATCCTGCAGTCAATGAAATATCTAACATCGTCTTATCGGTATCGCTCAACAGGGCTTTGGTGTGGTTAATTCGCATCATGGTGATGTATTGCTTAATCGTCAGCTGCATCACGCTTTGGAATAGTCCCATTGCATAATTGGTATTTAATCCGACCGCACTTGCCACATCGCTCACGGTTAAAGACTTGCTGTAATGGCTGGCAATATGATCAAGCATTAAGCTGACATAGTGTTGAGTGTGTTTAGACGATTTTTGCTGGCCGTTCGGTTCATACACTTTTTCCAACAGTAATTGCCAGCCGTCCAAGGCGATCCGTTTTATCATCAATTCGATTTCATCATAAACCAGCTGCTGACGACTCAAGGTTGGCATTTTTAACTCTTTTTCCCAACGTGCCACTTCAAATTGGCTGACGAGATCTGGATTCAACGACTGGATAATCATACCGTGAGTAATATGGTTGATTAAATCTTGCGGCAGCGGCCAAGACAGAAACAGATGCACTGGCACGTCCAACACCGCCATTGCCTTGCATTGCCGACAATCGACCACACGATGCGGAACCGAAGCCCAAAATAGGGTGATATGGTTTGCCTTTATCGTCACGTTGTGACCGTTAAAAATATAGTCTACATCGTCATCGAACGGAATATTGATCTCCATATGACCATGCCAGTGATAGCCCGGCATGGCAGCCGGTGGATATTGCAGATTTACCCTTAACGGCTGGTTATCAGAATACAGTGCCAATGGACTAATGCTTTCGCTACCAAAGGTATCGCCGTCCACCGCTTTAAAGCGTGTGGTTTGTAACATCGTTTTTTTCATTGGTTATCACGCCAAAATCTCTCTTTATTGCGATTAAGGCTAACATTTTTATCATATGCAAAATAGTATTTTTCCACTAAATAATCCTGAAACTTCAGATTATGTCGTGATGATCCATAAAAATGAGCTTTTAGGAATTTTATCCGATAATTCGAAGCGACTTCTTTAAATCAGTAATGTCATGATGAAGATAGAATTCAAATGACAACTCACCACTAAAGGAGTAAATCTATATGAATGCACCTAAAATTACCTTTATCGGCGCCGGCTCAACCATTTTTGTGAAAAATATTCTGAGTGATATTTTCCATAAACCGGCATTGAAACAGGCGAAAATCGCACTGATGGATATCGACCAAACACGTTTGCAGGAATCACAGTTTGTGATCGATAAATTGATGCGATCCGCCAGAGCAAATGGCAGTATCGAATGCTATGCCAATCAAAAAGAAGCGCTGCGTGATGCGGATTTTGTGGTAGTGGCATTTCAAATTGGCGGCTATGAGCCTTGTACCGTCACCGATTTTGAAATTTGTAAGAAATACGGCTTAGAACAGACTATTGCCGATACGCTCGGCGTTGGAGGTATCATGCGGGCGCTGCGCACCATACCGCACTTATGGCAAATCTGTGAAGATATGACTGAAGTGTGCCCAAATGCCACCATGCTGAACTATGTCAACCCGATGGCGATGAATACTTGGGCAATGTATGAAAAATATCCGCATATCAAACAGGTCGGGCTTTGCCATTCGGTGCAGGGAACTGCTGAAGAATTGGCGCATGATTTGGAGCTGAGCCCGGACGATTTGCGCTACACCTGCGCCGGGATCAATCATATGGCATTTTACTTAAATCTGGAAAAACGCTTAGCGGACGGCAGTTATGTCAGTATTTATCCTGATCTGTTAAAGGCGTTTGCAACAGGACAGGCACCAAAACCGCGTATGGATGATAATCCTCGCTGTAATAATCTTGTCCGCTACGAAATGCTGAAAAAATTAGGTTATTTCGTCACTGAATCCTCTGAGCACTTTGCCGAATACACGCCATATTTCATTAAGCCTAACCGTCCTGACTTAATCGCGCGCTACCAAGTGCCGTTAGACGAATACCCGAAACGTTGCGTTGAACAAATCGCCGCTTGGAAAAGCGATCTGGAAAAATACAAACAAGCTGACAGCATTCAAATGCCGGAATCGCGTGAATATGCCAGCACGATTATTAATTCTATCTGGACCGGCGCGCCGAGTGTGATTTACGGCAATGTGCAAAATACCACACTGATTGATAATTTGCCGCAAGGTTGTTGTGTTGAAGTGGCTTGCTTGGTCGATGCCAACGGTATCCAACCCACTAAAGTTGGTTTATTACCGAACCATTTAGCCGCACTAATGCAAACCAACATCAATGTACAGCGGCTCACCACTGAAGCTATCCTGACCGAAAATCGTGATCGTATTTATCACGCAGCCATGCTCGATCCGCACACCGCCGCCGCATTAGGGTTGGATGAGATTTACAGTTTGGTTGATGAGTTATTGCTGGCGCATAAAGACTGGATGCCGCAATGGATCTATCGTTAATCACCTGACATTAATCGGAAGTGCCGGGATGCTCGGCATTTCGTCAAAATAAAAGGATGTGTTATGAGCTTATCAATGAAAACCAAAATCAGCTTCGGACTCGGTGCCTACGGTAAAGATTTTGCTATCGGCATTGTGTATATGTACCTGATGTATTACTACACCGATGTGCTGGGTGTCAGTGCGGCAATTGTCGGCACCATCTTTATGGTGGCACGGGTGTGGGATGCATTAAATGACCCGATTATGGGTTGGATTGTTAATAGCACCCGCTCCCGTTGGGGAAAATTCAAACCTTGGATTTTAATCGGCACCATTGTCAATTCTATAGCACTGTTTTCTCTGTTTTGTGCGGACTTCTTTAGTGGCACGGCACAACTTGTTTATATTGCAGTCACTTATATTCTTTGGGGCATGACTTATACCCTCATGGATATTCCGTTTTGGTCATTAACCCCGACCTTAACGCTGGAGCAGCGCGAACGTGAAGAACTCGTGCCTTACCCCCGCTTCTTTGCCAGCCTGGCCGGCTTCGTCACCGCTGGAATATGTATGCCGTTTGTCGATTATGTCGGTGGAGAGGACAAAGGCTATGGTTTCCGCATGTTTACCCTTGTCATCATCGCTTTCTTCATTGCTTCGACTATTATCACACTTGCCAATGTCCACGAAAAATACTCTTCGGACAATCTTGAAGGCACTAACCAAACGGCTAAGAAAATTCCGTTGAAAACCTTGGTCTCTCTGATACCTAGAAATGATCAACTCTCCAGTCTATTAGTGATGGCGCTTTGCTATAACATTGCAGGTAATATTATCTCAGGCTTTGCGGTGTACTACTTTACCTATGTTGTCGGCGATAAAGAATTATTTCCATACTATATGTCGTATGCCGGTATCGCCAATCTGGCCGTCATCATATTGTTCGCCCGTTTAGCCAAACTATTTTCACGCAAAACGTTATGGGCGAGTATTTCAATCTTCTCCATTTTAAGCTGTGCCATTTTGGCATACACAGGTATCGTCGATCACGGCAACATCGCTTTAATCATCACTGCTGGTGTCTTTATGCAAATCGGTAGCGCTCTATTTTGGACATTGCAAGTGATCATGGTGGCAGATACGGTAGATTACGGTGAATATAAACTGGGTATCCGCTCCGAAAGTATCGCCTATGCGGTACAAACCATGGTGGTCAAAGCCGGTTCTGCGGTATCAGCTTTTTTGATCGGGGTGCTACTGACGGCGATTCATTATGTGCCGAATGTCGCCCAAACCCCGGAAACCATTTTTTGGATGGAAATGATTATGATCGCCTTACCGATTTTGTTCTATGTGATTAAATTATGTGTCTATTTCCGTTATTACAAATTACACGGCGATTTATTGGCTAAAGTGAATATCCGCTTGCTGGATAAGTACCGTGTCACCGACTAACCAGTTATCTTAAACCATAAAAAAACCTGTAGCGACAAACTACAGGTTTCAGGCTGTCGATAAAGCAGTTTAAGAGAGACTCAACGATGCTCAACCGTGCACAATGAAATCGTGCACGGAAAAACGCTTTTACTCTTTGCGTTTAAATGCCAGTGAGATTGCCAGCGTTTGCACCAAGGTCATGGTGGCACATTGTGAGCGGAAGCCGCTGACTTGGGCTTCTTTGACCACGAAAGCCACATCACTGAAGCCGACGAGCGGACTGATTTGGCTGTCGGTGATGGCAATTTGTTTCACGCCGCTTTTGGCGACGGCATTCATAATATTAATGGTTTCTTTAGCGTAAGGCGAAAAGCTGATCGCGACTACCACATCACCCGGCTTAATCAGATTCAACTGTTCTTCAAACATGCCGCCCAAGCCGTCGATAATATACGAGTGGCAATCCAGATGATGCAACGCATAATTTAAATAACTGGCGACGCTGAAAGAACGTTTTAGCCCAATAATAAAAATATTGTTGGCAGAATGCAGCAGCTCAACCGCACTTTCAAGCTGCTCAAGACTGATTTGATTGACCAATTGTAACAACGCCTGATTATTCGCTTGAGCAAACACATTCAGGATCTCGTTTGGTGCTCCTTGTGTGGCGTTTTCGGGATCAATTTTATCGAACAAAACCGCTCTTTCGCTGTAATTAACCGTCTCTTCCATCAGGTTTTCGCGAAATATCTGTTTCATTTCGTTAAAACCGCTGTAACCAAACGCATTGGCAAAGCGAATCAAGGTGGACGGCGGAACGTCTGCTCGTTCGGCGATCACCGCCACGGTGTCGAATACGATACTATTTGAGTTATCCAGAATGTATTTAGCCACTTGCTTCAAGCGTTTACTCAGATTGTCATAGCGATCTCGAATTTGGCTTTCTAGTTGTTCAAGTTCTAATGATTTATTCATTTCATTTATCTCTGGAAGAAAACGGACCTAAACATTATAAGGGCTTTTAAAATTAATTATAGTTTTTATGATTTAATAAACCGAATAAAATTATCTCTATTTTTTGCAATATTTTTTAAATTTAGCGGCTTAATTTAACGCCACTGCACGAATCAGTGGCGTTATCACCAAGCGATTAAGGCAACAATTTTTCATCGCGCCATAAATCTGCATAACTTTCACGACGTTTGATCAAATGAGCCTGGTCGCCATCGACCATCACTTCGGCGGTGCGTGGGCGGGAGTTGTAGTTGGAAGACATACTGGCACCGTAAGCACCGGCGGAGCGTTGTGCGATTAAATCGCCTTCGGCGATTGTCAGCTGGCGCTGCTTGCCGAGAAAATCGGAAGTTTCGCAAATTGGACCGACGATGTCGTAAACCGCACTTTGGCGTTGTTCGGTTTGCGCTAAAGTGCGGTCAACTTCGATAATTTCCATATAGGCTTGATACAGCGCAGGGCGGATCATATCGTTCATTCCGGCATCGACAATCGCAAAATTGCGTGATTCATTGCTTTTCAGATATTCGACTTTGCTGACTAAAATCCCAGCGTTGGCAGTGATCGCACGTCCCGGCTCAAGGATAATTTCCAGTTGCGGATAGGCGCTTAATTTGGCTAAAAGTGCGGTGGTGTATTCACTCGGATGTGGCGGTTGTTCGCCGTGATACGGCACGCCCAAGCCACCGCCCAGATCAAGGTGGCGTAGTTCGATGCCATCTTCGTTAAGTTGTTGCATTAGCACTAATAAACGATCTGTTGCATCCAAAAACGGTTGTAATTCAGTTAATTGCGAACCGATGTGGCAGTCCATACCACTGATGTTAATGTGAGGCAATGATTGTGCCAAACGGTAAACTGCTCTGGCTTGATCAACGCTGACACCAAATTTGTTTTCTTTTAAACCGGTGGAGATATAAGGGTGGGTTTTGGCATCGACATCCGGGTTGACCCGTAGCGAAATCGGGGCAATTTTGCCCATTTTCCCTGCAACATGGTTAATTCGTTTCAATTCGGAAATGGATTCAACATTGAAACAGCGAATGCCGACTTCCAGCGCTCTGGCGATCTCTTGTTCCGTTTTTGCTACGCCGGAAAATACGATTTTGGCGGCGTCACCGCCTGCTGCCAGCACCCGTTCCAACTCCCCTTGTGACACAATATCAAATCCCGAACCGAGTTTTGCCATAACATTCAACACCGCAATATTTGAATTGGATTTTACGGCATAGCAGATTAAATGCGGGTGATCGCCGAAAGCGTTATCAAAAGCGTGCCAGTGGCGTTCCAAAGTAGCACGGGAATAGATGTACAGCGGTGTGCCGAACTGTGCAGCAATGTCACTGACTGCGATGTTTTCCGCCATAAGGCGGTTTTGTTGATATTGAAAAAAGTCCATGCGGTTATCCGAAATATTCTATTCTGAGGTTGAGTCGGTGGTCGGTTGCGTTTCTTGCGGAAAATAGAGCGGACCTTTCACGCCACACGCGGTGATGACTAACAACATTGAAGCCGCTAACAGATAGCGCCAGCATTTTTTCATTCTGATTCCCTCTCATCTTTTTCAATTCTATTGATAACGGCTATTTTTACCATTAATTGTGGCTTTGTGCTATCACAATTGTGTTAAAGCCACTATAATTTATCACCACTGATTCAGTAAAGAACCGATATTTTATGAACGTAGCAGAATTTCATCAACAGGTTGAACAAACCTGGTCTTACATTGAAGAACAACTTGACGAGCAAGGCGTTGACGTTGATTGCGACAGCCACGGCTCAGTGTTTTCGATTACCTTTGAAAACGGGCAGCAGATTGTGATCAATAAGCAAGAACCGTTACTCGAGCTATGGCTTGCCAGCAAACTAGGCGGCTATCATTTTAAATTTCGTGACGGGCAGTGGCTGACCGCTGATCAGCAAGCATTTTTTCCGTTATTGAGCGAAGCGCTCAGCGTATATTACGGTGAAACGGTGACAGTGGCTTAATGTCTGCTGAATCATCCAATACCCCGACCCTGCAAACCGCACTTGCTGTGTTACAGCAAGTGTTTGGTTATCATGCCTTTCGTCAAGGGCAGCAGCAAGTTATTGAAGCGGCGTTGAGCGGGCAAGACAGCTTGGTGGTGATGGCGACCGGTAGCGGCAAATCGCTGTGTTATCAAGTGCCGGCGCTGTGTTTTGACGGTTTGACGTTAGTGATTTCGCCGTTGATTTCGCTGATGAAAGATCAGGTCGATCAACTGTTGAGTAACGGGGTTGAAGCCGCTTATCTGAACTCGACCCAATCGTTTGCCGAACAGCAACAAGTACAAAACAAAGCGATTAACGGCGAACTAAAACTGCTTTACATCTCACCGGAAAAGGTGATGACCACCACATTTTTTCAGTTTATCTGCCAGTGTCGGGTTAGTTTTATTGCGATTGATGAAGCGCACTGTATCTCACAGTGGGGACACGATTTCCGTCCGGAATATACCGCACTTGGCGGCTTGAAAAAGAGTTTCCTCAATGTGCCGGTGATGGCACTAACCGCTACCGCCGACAGTGCCACGCGTAAGGATATTCTACAACACCTCGATCTAAGCCAACCCTATCACTATATTGGCAGTTTTGATCGCGCGAATATCCGCTACACCTTGGTTGAAAAATATAAAGGCGTAGAGCAAATGTGCCGTTTTGTGCTGGCGCAAAAGGGCAAGAGCGGTATTGTATATTGCAACAGCCGCAAAAAGACCGAGCAGCTGTGTGAAAGCCTGCAACGGCGCAAGGTCAGCTGTGCGCCTTACCACGCCGGCATGACGATTGAGCAGCGTGAAGCCACGCAATTGGCGTTTCAGCGCGATAATATTCAAGTGGTGGTGGCGACGGTGGCGTTTGGCATGGGCATCAACAAATCCAATGTGCGCTTTGTGCTGCACTTTGATTTGCCGCGCAGCATTGAAGCCTATTACCAAGAAACCGGGCGTGCCGGGCGTGACGATCTGCCGGCAGAAGCGGTACTGCTGTATGATCCGTCGGATTATGCTTGGTTGAATAAAATATTATTGGAAAAACCGGAAAGTCCGCAGCGCCAAATTGAACAACATAAATTGCAGGCGATGGGCGCCTTTGCTGAATCGCAAATTTGCCGCCGTTTGGTGTTGCTGAACTATTTCGGCGAACACCGTAGCACGCCGTGTAAAAACTGCGATGTCTGCCTCGATCCGCCCAAATCTTACGACGGCTTGCTGGACGCACAAAAAGTGATGTCGGTGATTTATCGGATCGGGCAAAATTTCGGCACACATTATGTGGTGGCAATCTTGCGCGGTTTGCAGAATCAGCGAATTAAAGAATATGGGCATGACAAACTGTCGGTGTTTGCCATCGGCAAAGAACAGAGCCAAGAGTATTGGATGAATGTGATCCGCCAGTTGATCCATTTGGGCTATATCGAACAAAATATCATGCAATTTTCCGCACTGCGCCTGACCGAAGCCGCCCGTCCGATTTTACGCGGCGAAACCGCACTTTCACTGGCAACGCCACGTTTATCAATGTCGGTGATTCAGCGCAGTCAAAGTTCCAGCTTAAAAGATTATGATAAAGACCTGTTTGCTCGCCTGCGTTTTCTGCGCAAGCAGATTGCCGACAAAGAGAGCATTCCGCCGTATATCGTGTTTAACGACGCCACCCTGCAGGAAATGGCGCAGCTGATGCCGACCTCCAATAATGAAATGTTACAAATCAACGGGGTAGGGCTACGCAAATTAGATCGCTTTGCGCAACCGTTTATGGCGTTGATTAAAGAGCACCAAACCAATCTGAACAACAGCCGACAAGAATGATAAAATAATCGTAATCTTGCTGTAGTCAAACCGCACTTTGCGTTATGATTTCCAGGGCTTCCTGACAATATTTCTATTTGTGATACCAAGGGGTAAAGAATGAAAACAGCATTTCAATTAGATCGTCTTGTTCATGGTTATTGGCGCTTAAAACAGTGGAATTTAACGCCACAGCAACTGTTGCAATTAACCGAGCAGGTTATCGAGCTGGGGATCCGCACTTTTGACCACGCCGCCTGCTATGGCTCGTTTACCAACGAGGAAGCGTTCGGTCAAGCGCTGAAATTAAAACCATCTTTGCGCCACGAGATCACACTGATCACCAAGTGCGGTATCTTGTTCCCAAGTCAGGAATTTCCGACCATTGACAGCCATTACTACGATAACAGCTACGAACACATCGTTGCTTCGGCGGAGCGCTCGATCGCCAAAATGCAGTGCGACTATCTCGATGTGCTTTTGATTCATCGCCTGTCGCCTTGCGTTGATCCGGAACAGGTCGCCAAAGCCTTCGAACATCTGCACAGTAGCGGCAAAGTGCGGTATTTCGGCGTATCCAACTACACCCCGTCGAAGTTCAGCATGCTACAATCCTACCTCGACCAGCCGCTACTGACCAACCAGATTGAAATATCGCCGTTGCATTTAGCCCCGTTTGACGACGGCACGCTCGATTATTTAATGGAAAAACGGATTCGCCCAATGGCATGGTCGCCACTGGCTGGCGGCGAACTATTTAACAAAGACAATCCTGCCGGCGTGCGGGTACGCAAAGCCTTACTCGACATCGGACAGCGCTTTAACGAAACCCACCTCGACACCCTCGCTTATGCCTGGCTGCTCAGTCACCCGGCAAAAATCACCCCAGTGATCGGCTCCGGCGAACTGCGCCGAATTCAAAGAGCGGTCGATGCGCTCTCGATTCAATTCAGCGAACAGGACTGGATTGAAGTTTACAAAGCCGCACAAGGGCATGATATTCCTTAGGGATTTTAGCCGCTTAGTTTTAAGCGGCTTCTTGTTTGAGAGCAGATAAAGAAGTGTAGTTAGGCTTGTTGCACGGCTAACTCGCGATCTTTTTCCTGCTCACGTTTAACACACTGGCGCTCATAGGCTTTAAAGAATGGATAATAGATAAAAATATCCAGAATAATCAATCCGATACTTAAAACTGGTGCCCAAATATCGCCGCCGGAGACTAAATAAGCGCCGATCGGTGCCGGTGTTGTCCACGGTGCCATCAGATAGACCCGGTGAATCAAGTCAAAATCTAAGATCAAATAGGCGATTATTGCATTTGCCATCGGTGCAAAAATTAACGGGATAAAGAAGAGCGGATTGACCACCATCGGTACGCCGTAAACAATCGGTTCGCCGATAGAGAAGAAAGACGGTACCAGCCCGATTTTGCCGATTGAACGTAAATGCACCGAGCGGCTGCGAACCAGTAAAAATGCCAGCGCAATCACCCCGCCGGAAGCGCCGTGTACGATATAAAAATCCCAAAAGGAGTTGGTAACAATAAAAGGAAGTGGCTCGCCCGCTTGTAACGCCGCCAAATTGGCCGCCATATTTTGCAGTAAGAACGGGGTCCAAAGCTGCATTAATACGAGGGAGCCGTTAATGCCCAAGAACCACAGTAAGTGGGTAGCAAATACAAACAACATAATCGCCCCAAGCGAATCGCTGACTTTGATCAACGGCGCCATATAATCCATGATTAACTGCGGAATAGTGACTCCCATCGCATGTTCAACATAAATCGAAAACGGGAAAATGGTGAGCAGCATGGCTAAAATCGGAATCACGATATTCAGCGATTCGGCGACCGCACTTGGCACTTCTTTCGGCAGACGGATGCGGATATTCAAATATTCTAGTAAACGGGTGGCTTCTACGGTGTAAATTGCAACGAAAATCGCAGAAAACAGTCCGATACCACCGAAAAACTTGATGTCCATTGCGCCGTCTTTCACCGGTGCGGCGATCAGTAAAAACGTCATCACCGATAAAAACGCTGCCGGTAGCGGCTCCCGTTTATAAGCCTTGGCGAGGTTATAGGCTATACTGGCGGAGGTAAATAACGAAATCGCATTAAACGACATTTGGAAAAATGCCCAGCCGTAATCGCTTGCCCAAGTGGCAAAACGCCACCAAGCGATGCCGAAACTATTGGTGGTATTTTGATCAAAAGGCGGAATCAGTAAAATCATGATAAAACTGCCGACAATCAAGAACGGCAAAACCACGATAAAGCCATCACGGATAGCGGAAATGTGCGGCTGTTTTTCTAACTTAAGTGCGGTCGGGGTGACGTATTTATCCATGTAACGGATCATTTTTTGGCTAAACTGGCTCATCACGCCCCTCCTATTCGCCGTTGACAGTTTTGAAGCATAACACTTGCCAAGCCGGTTGATAGTTGTGCACGGTAATTTCCACGTTATCGCCTTGCCGTTGTTGCGAGAATTCTACTGCCGGATTCAAAGCGCTGACAGTCGTGTTGCAAGGTAGCGAAAAACGGGTCTCACCGGTGTGGAGCCCGCTGACGAAGCAGTACAGGTCGGTCTCTTTTTTGGTGAAATGGAAATCCAAATCAGCTTGGCGATAAGATTCGCGGCGGCTGCAACGGGTGGCATAAATTCCTTCGCCGTTCACTTCCAACCAATTACCAAGTGCGGTCAGGCGTTCAACTTGTCCGTTTGGAATCGTGCCGTCGGCTTTCGGCCCGACGTTCAGCAATAAATTGCCATTGTTGGCGACCACTTCCACCAACAGCGCCACCAATTTCTCCACCGAAATCAAATCGTCATCGCTTTCGTTTTGGTTATAACCGAACGACAGCCCCAAGCCACGACACATTTCCCACTTCCGCTCACGGGAGGCTTCGCCGTGTTTATACTCTTTCGAAGTGAAATCGCACCACAAGCCGTTCCAACGATCATCGACCACGCCGTCTTCCACCTGATTATAATAGTGAGAAAATAGGCTCGGTAGCATATGCTCGCCCTGTTTCGGCCAGCCGATATCATTCCATAATACTGCCGGCTGATAGTCGTCGATTAGCTCTAAGACCTGATTGAAAGCATAATCGGCGTAAGCATAAGTTGGGCTGGCATTTGACATATTTTGGCTTTCGGTGAAAATCGGCGCACAGGAAAATGTCCAATCGATAACGCCGGAATAATAGGTTCCCATTTTTAAGCCGACCGCTTCGACCGCACTTTTCAAATTGCCTAAAATATCACGCTTCGGTCCGTGATTCAGGCAGTGATAATCGGTGTAACGGCTTGGAAAAAGGCAGAAACCGTCGTGGTGTTTGGTAGTCAACACCACATATTTTGCCCCTGCTTGTTTAAATAATTGCGCCCATTCCGCCGGCTGCCACTTTTCGGCTTTCCAAAGCGGCAGAAAATCACGATAGCTGAAATCTTTGCCGTAAGTTTGGAGGTGGTGCTGATAAGTCGGACCTTGCTTGACGTTAATCGAATTAAAATACCATTCTGCGTAAGGATTATTGCAAAACCACTGTTCATCAATTTCAATTTCTCCCAGCTCCCAAGTCAACGGTGCAAATGCCGGTACGGAATAAATTCCCCAATGAATAAAAATACCGAATTTATAATCATCATACCAATCGGGTATAGGGTGGGTTTTAACAGATTCCCAAGTAGCAGAATAGAATTTTTTCATAATAATTCCTCACGGTAATATTATTTAATAGTGAATTCATATGGATATACAGCTTTTAAATATTCATATCAATATGCTCAATTGCTTGCTCCCATTCAATCAAGTCATAATTAATATGAAATCAAGATTTCAAAATATGATCAAATAGAAAAAGTATTTTATTTGATTGGCGTGGTTTTTTGTGACAGCTATCACTGAAATGCATAGAAAAAGAGTGTGAGTATTAGATTTTAGATGCCCGAATCGGCATTTGATTTGGAAAAAACAGGCATCGAAATTGACCGAGTATGCTATTTGATTAACTCATACTGAATCACAAACAGTGCGGTTTCGTTCGGATAAATTTCCCGAATAACGGTTTGCAGCTGGGGCAGTGTCATATTTTCTTGTGCAGCATGTTGTGAATTTAGTTGTTCAAAAGTGATCGGTGTGACAGATAAGATCCGGATTTTAGCAAACCAGCGTTGTGTTTCATTGGTGAAAACATCAACGATACTTTGCGCTTGATAGTGGCTTTCGCTTTGATCACGAATCGTAATGGTTTTGCTACCGTTGAGAATATCCTGTTCAAAACGCTGAAAAAAGGTGATTTGGGTTGAGGTAACCATATCGGTGGATTCCTTGGGTGAATGATCATTGGCGTAAATTATAGGAAGAATGAGAAAGAGTTGCTATACTCAAACGCAATCTATATTTAATAAACGCCATTCCGATGACTATAATTACCAAAAAAACGCCATTATATATCAATATAATTGAAAAACTGAAACGTGAGATCCTGTCCGAAACGATTCATGGTTTTCTCCCGTCGGAAGCCGAATTGCAAAAAATGTTTGGTGTTTCACGTTCGGTGATACGTCAAGCGCTAGCTAAATTAGAGGTGGAAGGGTTAATCAGCAAAGCGCAGGGAAAAGGCAGCTTCGTGTTGCCGGTTAATCGGATTCATCGGGTAGTGCAGTCGTTAAATGGTTTGGGTATGCAAATCGAGAAAATGGGAACGATGGTTAATACAAAAATCATCTTTTTTGAATTAGTGGATTATGACAAAGCCAATCAATTTTGGAATGAGAAGCAAGCATTGTATTTAACACGAATCCGCTCTGATATTACCCAGCCGATTGCTTATATCGAAACTTATTTGCCGACAAAATATCAACGCTGGCTTACCCCTGAGAAGTTAGCAAACGCCTCTTTACATCAGATTTTAAAACAAGACGCCGATGTTGAACTAGAACGTTCGACCCGCCATATTTATGCCATTGCGGCGCCATCACATATCGCGGAACACTTGAATATTCCTATCGGTAGCCCTCTTTTACTGCTAAAAGGCACGACCTTTGATAAAAATAATGATGTCGTCGAAGTTTTTTCGACTTATCATCGCGGCGATAAAATTATGTTTGATCTAGAAACCACAATTTAATTTTACTGATTGACAATCTGAATCTTCTATCACATTATATCTTGTACGTACAAGTTGTGCGTAATTATAGGCTAGGGAGACGGTTATGTCAGTTAATCAGATAGACTCAAAGACTCAAACATTAGTTCCTTATATGATTGGATGAACAAGATTCCGGGCGGAACGATGGTTGTGCCTCTTATATTAGGATCAATTATCGGTACTTTTTTTCCAGAATTTTTGGGTATAGGTTCATTCACTACCGCACTTTTTAAATCCTCTGCCGGACCGTTGATCGCATTATTAATTTTTGCAACGGGTATGCAGATTACCGTTCGTAGCTCCGGACCTGTCTTGGCGCACACAGGAGTCGTCCTGCTATTTAAAACCATTATTCCAGCGGGATTAATTACGCTGATCGGTTTGGTTATCGGCTCAGACGGCATTATGGGAATTTCGCTTTTGGCAATATTAACTGTAGTCGCTAACTCAAACGGTGGTATCTGGCTTGCATTTACCGGTAAGTATGGTGATTATCGCGATAGAGGGGCTTACGTCGCATCGGCGGTTAACGACGGACCTTTTTTTGTTTTACTGTTTCTGGGGGTTTCCGGATTGGCGGATATTCCGCTTTCGCTCATGTTAGCGGCGGTTATTCCGTTATTGGTCGGTATGGTTGTCGGGAATCTTGATCCTAAATGGACTAATATTATGAAGCCGACCGGGGCGATTGTTATTCCGTTTTTTGCATTTGCGCTTGGTACCGGAATCAATTTGCATTCTATTGTGACTGGTGGCGCAACGGGAATTATTTTAGGTGTCGTCGCTTCTTTGTTGACCGGTGCCTTTGTTTATTTCGGTTATAAAGTGATTTTAAAAAGAGGGACGCAATCAGGAATAGGATTTGCTGCCGGAACCACTGCCGGTAACGCGATTATTACACCGGAAATTGTTGCGCAGGCTGATCCGAATATGGCGCAGTACGTTCAAACGGCAACTGCGCAAATAGCCGCAGCAGTGTTGGTGTCTGCGATTTTGGCTCCGTTGGTTGCGGCTTGGGTGTTGAAACGTCAGGGCGGCTTGGAAGATCATTTTAAAGAGGGTAATTGATATGAAAAATAATATTCTTG
Organism: Testudinibacter crocodili; assembly: GCF_006228025.1. Taxonomy (NCBI): domain Bacteria; kingdom Pseudomonadati; phylum Pseudomonadota; class Gammaproteobacteria; order Pasteurellales; family Pasteurellaceae; genus Testudinibacter; species Testudinibacter crocodili. Next base: position 12,319 of record NZ_VDHF01000016.1, on the reverse strand, counting down.
TGATTGCTGATGATTTAACCGGCGCTAATGATACGGGCGTGATGTTTGCCGAGAATGGATTTTCGACTATCTTACAGGTCAATTCCGATTATTTACATCAAACGGATTTCTCACAAGCTGAAGTATTTACGGTTTCTACTGATGCACGTCCGGTCGGGGAAAAAGCGGTTCAATTGACCAAAAGTGCGGTTGAGGCTGGTTTACAAAACGGTATTGAGCAGATTTATTTAAAAATTGACTCGACGATGCGAGGTTCCGTTGCTTATCAGATAGAAGGTGCGTTACAGGCTTGGCGTTTGCGTTACCCTGAGGCGAAAGCCTTGATTTGTCCTGCCTATCCTGAAATGGGCAGGACAATCGAACAGGGGCACTTATATGTTAATGGCATTCCCGTGCATGAAACGGCATCGGGCAGAGATCCGATTTGTCCCGTGCCGTCTGCTTCAATGGATAAGCTGTTACCTCAAGCTACGATTATCAGCGAATTTACATCTGAGCAAGAATTGCTGCGTATCATTACGACATCAGCGGCAACGCAGTTGGTTGTTGATGCCGAAACTGCACAGGATCTGAGTCTGATTGCCAATGTCATTGCGCAGTTAGGCAGTCAGATTATTCCCGTCGGTTCAGCAGGTCTGGCTCAGGCTCTGAAAAAATCGGCAAACAAGCCTGCTTCCTATCACGATTTTGCGTTGTCGCGCGCCCTTATTTTAGTGACCTCGGTGCATGAAACCAGTCAAACTCAAGTTGATGAATATATCGCGACAACGGGCGGCAAAACGATTGTTTTCAGCCCGCATCCTTCTCAATTAATTAATGCGACCATTTCCGAACCCGCCTTGAAACAGCAATTAAAAGCGCTGATTAACTGTAGCAAGGAGAACGTTATTATCCGTGCTAATCCGGCGAAAATTAATGCCGCAGGAAATATTAATGAAATTGCCCGCGCCATTTCGGGATATTTGGCGGATTTAGGCAAATATTGCCTGGATAATGCAGATTTCGATACTTTAATTTTGTTTGGCGGAGATGGTGCAGCCGCACTTTTAGCGTGTTTACCGGTATATGAAATGGAGATTTTGCATGCGGTTGTCGCAGGCGTTCCGCTGTGTCGTATTGCTGGCGGCACTTATCAAGGATTGAAAGTGATGACCAAATCCGGAGGGTTCGGAGATAAGCAACTTTTAAGCCATATTATGCAGCAACATTCAAATAGATAGGAGCGTAGGATTATGTCATTACCAATATTAGCGGTGACAATGGGGGATATTGCCGGAATCGGTCCTGAAATTACCGTAAAAACGTTATTAGCACACGCCGATTTAAGACGTAAAGCCAAATTATTTGTTATCGGCGATTATACTGCGTTAGCGAACGCTTGCATGCTGTCAGGATTTTCGGCAAGCCAAATTAAATTGGTGACGGATTTAAGCTGCTTAAACAACGATTCCAATGAAATAGAGTTGCTACAGATTGCTGATCCGTTGCCTGCGGTTCAAGCCGGTAAGATTTCCGCCGTAGCGGGTGATTCGGCATATCGTTTTGTTGTCGAAGCCTGTAAATTGGGGCGTGAAGGTAAAATTGACGGGATTGTGACCGCACCGCTCAATAAAGAAGCCATGCATGCCGGCGGTCATCATTGGCCGGGACATACCGAAATCCTTGCGCATGAGTTTGGTGTTAAAGATTATTCCATGATACTCTCTTCCGGTGATTTTTATCTGTTTCATTTGACAACCCACCAATCGTTGCATTCTGCAATTGATGCTTGTACCACAACACGCACTACTACCGTGATTAATTTAGCATTTGCATTGGCAAAATCATTAAATAAACCGAGTGCGAAAATAGGGGTCTGTGGGATTAATCCGCATGCCGGTGAAAACCGATTGTTTGGTGATGAAGATCTGGATCAACTTGCGCCTGCAATTCAACTTGCGCAGCGGCAAGGCATTAATATTCAAGGCCCGCTTCCTGCTGATGCTTTAATTCCGCAGGCGGTTCGAGGGAAATGGGATATAGTAATTGCCTGTTATCACGATCAGGGGCACGCACCTTTTAAAGCGGTATATGGTGATGACGGTGTTAATATTACCGCAGGATTACCGATCGTTAGGGTGTCGGTTGATCATGGAACCGCCTTTGATATCGCTGGAAAAGGGATTGCTAGAGAAAACTCATTAGTCTTGGCTTGTGAACGAGCGGCAGAGTTGGCGCCCGGTTGGCATTTGGTGTGGAATTCGCTTTCATCTTAGTCCGATTTACTATTGTATTAAACTAAAACGAATACCTATCAGTATCAGTCTAGGGCGGATATATAATCCGCCCCTGCAATTATCTATCAAATTCCTCGATAATATAAAGAGTACTGAAACAGGATTTATGATAGAAATTAGTACAATACGCCTTTGGCTTCGTCGGAATCAATGTTGTCTTTGGTGACGAAAACTACACCGGTGTCGATGAATTTTTCAATAGTCTTGCCGTCGATGACGTCTTTAATGGCGGTTACGCCTTTGTAACCCATTTGATAGGAGGATTGCACCACGATGCCTTCTAAGGTACCGTCACGCACAAAGTTTTGCAGATCTTGGTTGCCGTCAAAGCCGACTGCTACTAATTTTCCGGCGTAGCCGCGCTCTTTAATTGCGCGCGCCATGCCAACAGCGGTTGGTTCATTGGCGCCGAAGATTGCGGTTAAATCTGGGTGAGAAGTTAAAACGTCGATGGTTTGGTTAAGTGCGGTCACCATATCGGATTGGGAGTAGAAGGGACCGACCATGGTGATATCTGCATTTTCTTTAATTCTGTCCACAAAACCTCCGGTACGTTCAATTGCACTGGCTGCGCCTGGTGTGAACGACATCACTGCTACTTTACCTTTAGTACCGTTTTTCTCCAGCAGTTTTTCCGCAGCCAATTTCCCGGCGGCACGATTATCGGTCGCCAAGAAGGATTGGTAATATTTGCCGTCGCTGTTGATGCCAGAATCGATCATCACCACCGGAATGCCTCTTTCAAAAGCGCCTTTCACCGCCGGAACCAGGGCGTCCGGATCCGATGCCGCCAACACGATGCCTGCAACGCCGCGATTTACCGCATTGTTGACCATATTGACCTGTTCATCGATAGCGGTTTCGGCTTGTGGGCCTTGGAATGAGATGTTGTATTGGCCACCGATGTCTTTGCCGGCTTCGATAGCGCCTTTATTCACATTTTGCCAGAAATTAGCATTGGCGGTTTTCACGATAACCGCGATTTCGTTTGATTTTGCCATCACCGGTGAGCTGATCAAAGCCGAAAAGCCAACGAGTGTTGCGATTGCTGCGAGTGCGTATTTTTTCATAGTTGTGCTCCTTGTTTTAGGATAGGTTTTGAGGGTTAATTGTGTGTTACAACATTAAATCTTAGACCGCTTATTTCTTTTTACTCTGTCTTAACTGATCGATTGATACCGTGACAATGATCACCAGACCGATAATGATCTGTTGGATAAAGGCTGAAACACCGTTCATGTTCAAACCGTTACGCAACACCCCGATAATAAAAGAACCGATTAATGTGCCGGGAATTGTCCCCACTCCGCCCATTAATGAGGTTCCACCGACAACCGCACTGGCGATTGCGTCTAACTCATAAGCCACACCGCCGTTTGGCTGTGCAGTCACCAAGCGAGAGGCCAAAATTACACCCGCTAAACCGGACAGCAGCCCACTGGCGATATAAGCGTAGTTTTTCACTTGATTGGTTTTGATGCCGGAAAGGCGAGCAGCTTCTTCGTTTGAGCCGATCGCATAAATGTAGCGACCAACGCGCAATTTATTTAAGGCAAACGTAAACAGAATCGCAATCGCAACCATGATGATTACCGGATATGGAATACCGGGGAATTTCACTAGTGGCAAGCCGTTTACGCCTTCTTCAACGATGCGGAACAGTGCACCGTTGCCGAGGTAAGAGAATGATTCCGGCATGCCGGACACCGGAGCAGCATTGGTGACATACAGTGCAACGCCACGCGCTACCATCATCATGCCCAAGGTGGCGATAAACGGTGGTAATTTCATTTTGGTGACCATAATCCCATTGGCATAACCACAAATACCGCCAACCAAAATGCCGCCAAGCATACCTAGTGGCACTGGAATGCCAGCGTTGACGAACATCGCCGCCGCCACGCCGGAAAGCGCCACCACCGAGCCGGTGCTTAAATCAATTCCTCCGGTTAGGATCACACAGGTTGCGCCAATTCCGATCAAAGCAATCGTGGAGGTTTGCAAGCCAATGGTCATTATGTTGTTGAGCGTAAAAAAGTAGTCGTTGCTGATGGTAAAGGCGAGGATCAACAACAATAATCCTGCCAAAGACGCTAATTTTCTCAACATATCTTTTTGTTTATCATTCATTACAGCACCTCTTGTTTTAGAAAGCCTAGTTGTAGGCTGCATATTCTCTTGCAAACATATTTTTCACGCCGGTAGCGTATTGCATAATCTCTTCTTGATTGGTCGATTTGGTTTCCAACATACCGGTCATCTGTCCTTCGCGCATGATGATCACTCGGTCTGATACGCCGAGCACCTCCGGCAATTCGGACGAGATCACAATAATACCGACTCCGTTGGCTGCTAACTCATCCAACAGTTGATAAATGGCATATTTGGCGCCAACGTCGATGCCGCGTGTCGGCTCATCAAAAATCATCACGGTGGCATCACGGAACAGCCATTTGCCGATCACTACTTTTTGCTGGTTACCTCCGCTCAGATTGTTGACCAACTGCTCGACCGTTGGGGTTTTGATCTCCATTTTATCGACGAAGGTTTTTGAGGCTTTGACTTCGGCATCGGTGGAGATAATCCCCAAGTTGCTGCTGACTTTATCCATTGATGCCATCGTGATGTTTTCACGAATGCACATTCGTACCGCAATGCCGTTCAGCTTGCGGTCTTCCGACAGATAGGCGATACCGGCTTTAATTGAATCCGATGGATTTTTGATCGAGACTTTTTTGTGATGCACATAGATTTCGCCTTTATCCAGCGGATCAGCACCGAAAATCGAACGTGCCAGTTCGGTGCGTTTGGCGCCGACTAAGCCGGTGATCCCTAAAATCTCGCCGCGGCGTAAATCGAAATTTAGCGGTTTGAACACGCCTACACGTTCAGCATTCATCACCGACAGAATGATGTCGTCTTCAATAATCGCAGTTTTCGGCGGAAAGTGGTTATCCAGCGAGCGTCCGACCATCTTGGTGATGATCTGATCCATGCTGATATCGCTGAAGTGATGATTTGACACATAAGTACCGTCACGAAAAATAGTAATATGGTCGCAAATCCGTTTCAGTTCCTCCATGCGATGCGAAATATAGACAATGCAAACCCCTTTGGCTTTCAAGCGGTGCACTAGCTCAAACAGTTTGTCGATCTCTTTTTCAGTCAGGGCGGAGGTTGGCTCGTCCATGATCAACACTTCCACATCAAAGGAGAGTGCTTTGGCAATTTCCACCATTTGCTGCTTAGCAACTGACAGCGTGTGGACGATATCGGTCGGTGCGACATCAATGTCAAACATCGACAGCAGCTGCGTTGCATCCACATTCATTTTGCGCTGATCAATTAAGCCGTGTTTCAGCGGTTCTCGCGCAAAGAAGATATTTTCGGCAACGGTCAAGTGCGGTATCAGATTCAGTTCTTGAAAGATCATGCTGATACCGTTTTTTTGCGCTTCTAACACTGAGGAATACCGCACTTTTTCGCCTTTATATACAATATCGCCGACTTCGGGGTGATACACCCCGATCAGGCATTTCATCAAGGTCGATTTACCGGCACCATTTTCACCCATCAAGGCGTGCACTTCGCCTTTGCGCAGCTCTAAATGTACGTCTTTTAAGGCGTGCACAGTGCCAAATGATTTACTGATGTTGCTCATGGAAAGCAGCGGCGCCGCTTGAGATTGAGTCGCCATGTCACACTCCTGCTAACAAGTTGTTATTCCTCGATTCTTAAACCATAGGTGCTGAATTTGCCGAGAACCACTTGGATCTCTTGCGGCGATAGCACCGGCACATCGTCGGTGATTGCCAATAGCTGAATGTACCAGGTTGCTAACACTTCCACTTCATGCGCCAGCCATAGTGCTTTTCGCAGATTTTTTTCAGCAGCGATCAAGCCGTGATGCTGCAATAAAATCGCTTTGCTCTGCTGAATACCTTGCTGTACATATTCCGCCAGTTTCGGGGTGCCGAAAGTGGCATAGGGGACACACGGAATATGGTCGGTGCCGCCGACGGCGACCATGTAGTGAATCGCCGGAATCGCTTTGCCCAAAATGGAGACCGCTGAGCAGTGGATCGCATGGTTATGTACTACAGCATCTAAATCTGGGCGGGCTTGATACACCGCATGGTGAAAACGCCATTCGCTGGACGGCAATTTGCCAGCTTCATAGTGACCGTCACCATCAACAAACACGATGCAGTCTTCATTCATCTGCTCATAAGGCATGCCGCTGGGTGTGATCAGCATGCCGCCGTTATAACGCGCGCTGACATTGCCGGCAGTGCCTTGGTTCAACCCCAAATGGGTCATTTCCAGGCAGGTATCAATAATTTCTCGGGAAAGTGCTTGTCTGTTCATGTTGCTGTCCTTTAAATAATGTTCAGGCTACGACTGGCGTAACCCCTTTTTTCAAAATAATATTGCCGTATTTTGCCAATTCACCGCTGACGACAACGGCATAGGCTTGTTGTGCACGTTGGTAAAAGGCAAAACGATCAATCTGTTCAATGCTGGGCAATGGTGTGATATTGGGTTGAATTGCAGCTAAATAGCGAGCGGCAACCGTGGGGTCGAGGCTGTCGCCTTCGACGGCAGCCATCATAATCAGTGGGCTGTCAACGTATTGATCTAATTCGAATAGTGGTGTAATTGCACTCAGCAGCACATCAATCTTGATACCGTCGGCGCGTACCACTTGTGAGTGCAGTTGGTGCGCCGGAAAATGGGCATCGGCAAACACGATCTCATCGCCGTGTCCCATTTCAGCCAAAATTTTTAACAGTGTTGGCGAAATTGCCGGATGAATTCCTTTTAACATGGGTTTGCTCCGTGTTGAATATAGTTTGCCAGCCATTGTTGATAAGCTGGGCTGTTGGCAGAGGGCTGAATTGCCTTGCGCTGCGGTTGCATTTGTTGTTGGGCAACCTCGACGTTTTGGTAATATTGTGCGCCGGCAAAGGTGAACATCGCTGCGCCTAAGACCGTGGCTTCAGCCACATCTACAATTTCGATCGGTATGCCCAATACGTCGGCACGGATCTGGTTCCACAAACGGTTTTTCGAGCCGCCGCCAACGCAAATCAGACGTTCGGCCTGAAAGTGGCTGACTTGTTCTAATGTGGCTAAGCCGTGTTTTAATTGATACGCCATATATTCCAAGGCGGCACGATAAATTTCGGCTCGTTGTGAATGCAATGAAAGCCCTGCGATTTTGCCGTGTTGAGCAAATGTTTCGGCATTGTTGAAATTGCCGTGCCATTCTACGCCGTTTGCGCCTAACGGTACGGCTTCGGCGTCGCTGATCATGGTTGGGTAGTAATGTGGCGTCTCATACACATCGCGGTAGAACACTTTGCCGACCCATTCCAATACGCCAGAACCCAGCCATTGCACACCGGGAGTGTAGTAACCGGTTTTGGCATCAAATTCGGTGGTTAAACCGTGATGAATTAAGTCAAAGTGCGGTTCGACTTTAGCGGTGCGTGCCATCAAAATTTCCCAAGTACCGGAACTCAATACCGGCTGATTTGGCTTGGCGCCAGAACCGAAAATCGCAAATTGGGTATCATGGCCGCAGGAGATCACCGGAATGCCGGCAGGCAAGCCCATTTGATGAGCGACATCGGCTTGCAATTCACCGATTGGTGTACCGGCTTCGACAATGGGCGGAAAATGGTGCTCGGTTAAATCCAACACCGACAAAATGCTGGGATCCCAAGTGCCACTTTGTAAATTGGTTAACATAGAGGTGCCGGCCATGGTTTTGTCGGTGCTGAAAACGCCGGTTACCCAGTGAGTCAACATCGAGGAGATAAACACAAATTTATCCATTTGTTGATAAATTTCAGCTTGGTTCTCTTTCAGCCAGAGCAGTTTGAACAGGGTGTTGAAGCTGTATAAACCGATGCCGTTGCGGGTATAAAGTTTTTCAATCTCAAAATAGTTGCCGATATTTTGCATAATTGGCAGGGTGCGTGGGCATTTCCACGAAATGATCGGATAAATCTGCTTGCCGTCACGGTCAAACGGCGCCCCGTCCACGCCAAAAGTGGTGACGGAAATGCCGATAATCTCTTGAATATCATGATGTTTATGGGTTAATTGTACCACCACATGGCGGGCACACTCGGATAACTTATCGCAAATTTCAGCAAAATCCCAAATATGGTAATCGGCCGACTCGGCGCCGACTTTGGTATTGCTGGCGATGTGGTGTGCCGCTAAAATTTGCCCTTTTTCATTTAGTGCAATCGTGCGGGTATTGGTCGCACCACAGTCAAGAATCAGTACAATAGGCATAAAGTTTCCCCAAGTGCGGTCAGGCCAGAATAGGTTTTTCCTGTAACCGCACTTTGTGTTATGGCATAGTGTTATTGCGTGCTATTTGGTGAATCTTTTAACGATAGAGCGGTCCGAAATTCTCGCAAGCTCGGTAATCTTGACCTTCTTTATCCATACCAAAGGCATTCCAAGTGCTTGGGCGGAAAATATGTTTCTCTTCCACATTGTGCATACACACAGGAATCCGTAACATGGAAGCCAAGGTGATAAAGTCGGCGCCGACATGACCAAAGGTGGCAACGCAGTGGTTGGCGCCCCAATTTGCCATCACTGAATAGACATCGCTAAATGCGCCTTTACCGGTCAGACGCGGTACAAACCAGGTGGTCGGCCAGGTTTCGTTGGTGCGTTTGTTCAGAATATCGTGCACTTCCGGTGGCAGATCAATCGACCAGCCTTCAGCGATTTGCAATACCGGTCCGATGCCTTTGATAATATTGATACGGGTCATGGTGAACGGCATGCCGCCACGAGTTAAATATTGTGAAGAGTAACCGCCGCCACGGAAATATTCATGTACCGCCGGACACCAACGGGTGTTTTCCAGACAACGTCTGCCGTCAGCTTCGGTGACTTGCCACACCGGTTTAATCACCGGCTTACCGTCTTGATCTTGATGCTGTCCGGTGCCGTCCAACGCCGCGGAACCGGAATTGATCAAGTGAATAAAACCACTCTCCGGACGGAAACCGGTGACACGTTCTACCGCATCTTCGCTCCAATACGTTCTCACATCGGCAAATACCTGCGCCTGCCCGGTCAATTGATTGCCAAACAACATACAAACGGCATTGAGTGAGTCATTTTCCGTTGCCAAAATATAGGGTGAGCGCACACCGCTCCAATCGTAGGTAGAATTAAGAATGGCTTCCATAAAATCACCGTTCGGCAAGTGATCGGTCCATTGGCGTTGCCCTTGGAAACCGGCCGCGATCGCATTGCGCCCTAGCGCTTCTTCCCCATAATTCAGCTCAGCCAATTTTGGATTACCCACCATCAGATCACGGGTGATAATCGCCATTTTCACTACATTTTCCCAAAGCTCAGCATGTTGCTTCGCTGTTTTTTGGTTTTCCGGCGCATTCACATCGATGCCTTCCTTGCAATATTCTTTCACCCAAGTCAGCGCCAGATCGACTTCCTCTTGATCATAAATATGGCGATCTAAACGGCGTTTAATCTCGGTCATATCGACATATTCGTTACGCATACCTAAATATTCTTGGAAGAAGGTTTGATTGACGATTGAGCCAGCGATGCCCATTGAAACTGAGCCGATTGAAAGATAAGATTTGCCACGAATATTGGCAACGGTCAATCCTGCGCGGGCAAAGCGCAGCAGCTTTTCTTGTACGTCCGCAGGAATAGAAGTGTCGCTAGACTCTTGCACTTCGGTGCCATAGATTGAAAATGCTGGCAATCCCAATTGCGAATGGCCAGCCAATGCGGCAGCCAGATAGACTGCGCCCGGACGTTCGGTGCCGTTAAAGCCCCAAATCGCTTTTGGCATATGTGGATCCATATCAATGGTTTCTGAACCGTAGCACCAACAAGGCGTCACCGTGAGCACCACGCCGACATTATTCAGCTTGAATTTTTCCGCACAGGCAGCTGCTTCAGCAACGCCACCAATGCAACTGTCGGCAATCACACATTCGACAAAATCGCCATTCGGATGGCGAATTTCAGCCGTTAATAATTTGGCAACGGATTGTGCCATTGCCATGGTTTGATCTTCCAGTGACTCACGCACGCCTAAACGACGTCCGTCAATTGTCGGGCGAATACCAATTCTGATCGGTTGGGATTTTGCTATGCTCATTGTATTGTTCCTCTTTTAATCCATCACTAATGAAGTAAATTTCAGTTTGAAAATGGTTTTCTGAAAACTATCTTCGAGCTAGCGATTGATCGAGAAAAGGATTTTGTTTAAACAAGGTGCATTGTTGTGAGCTTAATCACGAAAACAGCATAAAAAAGAGAGAAAAGTGCGGTTGTGATTGCCCGAACAATTTTAATTAAAATAAATTCGGGCAAATCGGGCATTTTTAAGTGGTGATGACTAATAAATTTTGCTGATCGCAATAACGTTTCAATTCACCATTCGGCAGTTGATCGCAAAACAAAATATCGATTTGCGATAGATCGCAGATCTTCATCAGACTCTTACGCCCCAGTTTACTGTTGTCAATCAGCAAAAATTTTTGTTCGGATGCTGCCATAATTTTACGTTTGATCGAGGCATTTAACTCGTTAGATTCCCACACTGAGCCATTGGCATCGACGCCGATACAAGAAAAAATCCCGATGTCGATGTGCAAACGCTGCAGTAATTGTTCCGATAATGGCCCGTAAAACGCATCATATTTCGCCGAATAAACGCCGCCGGTGGCAATGGTTTTGATATTTGATTTAGCGGATAACGCATTGATATTGTGCATGGCGTTAGTCACCACGGTGCAAGGTATATCGGGCATTGCCTGTGCGAAAAACCAACTGGTGGTGCTGGCGTCCAAGCCAATCACCGCTCCCTCGAACACATACTCGACCGCACTTTCGGCAATCAAACGTTTGGCATCTGAATTGTTTTTTTGCCGAGCTTGAAACGAATGCCCCACATCTTTGGCTTTTAATCCGACCGCACCGCCATGAGTGCGGTGTAGCAATCCTTTGCGATCTAACTTGGTCAAATCGCGCCGAATGGTTTCCAACGACACCGCCAAATCCAGTGCCAAGATATTCACATCGACTTTCCCCAGCTTGTTAATCTGTTCCAGAATAAAGCGTTCTCTCTCTTTCATGATGAATTTCTCATTGTCAAAATGGTCAAATCGGGCATATTTGATTATAGGGGGAATTGAGGGGGATTGGTATGTTTTTGTCTAAATGAAAGAAAAGGATATGTCATTTAGACTATCCTTTTCTAAGCTTAGGGTCTGTTGAATTAGTGGAGCACAACACTATCAATTAGTACGACTTGAACTCTGGCTTTTAAAAATTCGTTCACACAAGTCAAATCAATACCTGAGGCTGCTCTTGTCACTGCAGCGGCTTTACCTTTTAATACAGTATTCATCATGATATTCCTATTTGTGATTAAGCTATTCTATAGCGGCACGCTCTACTGCCAATCCGCATTGATAATTAGCAATAAACATTTTATAACCTTGACTAATTTAGGAGCTGGCTCGATCACATTGATCGAATAATGTTTGAAAATATATTCATCCCAAAATTCAGCCAATGAATGACCCATTGATAATGGGATAAATAAGTTACTAATAAAGCCCTCACTACAGTTTTAAATTTTTCTGATTAATTTAGCAATTTCATCGGCACTTTTTCCTAATATAATATGCAGTTGATTCTCACCTGCATGAATATTGCCTTTTGAACCTAGATTGTTTAATCGTTCCTCATTGACTTTTGATAAATAAACTAGCTCTAATCTTAATCGGGTAATACATGCACTAATGTCTGTTAGATTATCTTTACCTCCAAGAGCTAGTAAGATTTCTTTCGCTTGCTCCTGTAAATAAGGGGATATCATTGGCGATTCTTTTTTAGAAAAAATCATCATTAACTTCTTTTTCGAATAAATTTATTATTGCTTATTTGTCTTCAATACTTTATCTTCAAACTGTTGGTTTTCTAGTTGGGAACCAACTGTGTGATATACTATATCTCAATAT
>NZ_VDHF01000159.1:0-2128 GCF_006228025.1 Testudinibacter crocodili | reverse complement strand
GAACTGGGTAATTTAACCATCATTTTCTTTTCAAATTCATTAATTAAAGAAATATCTATTTTTCCATTATCTCGATAAACCCTCAATGATTCCATATTATTTTCCTTTTTGTAAAGAACCTTGCCCTATATGCTTAACCGCATCATGTATATTTACAGGTACTAACTGCATATTATTTGGTGATGACTGTACATTATGATGCCAAGTATAACCCGTGATGGTACTTTTCCCTTTTTGCATGTCCTCTAATTGCTGTAGTGTAAATTTACTTTTCATAATAGGATCATCTTTTATCACAATCCACATATCTCGTGATGCCTGTCTCATTTGCCCTGAATAACTTTTACTATTATCAATTTTAGTTGAAAAAACTGCAACATCATCGAATATAGGTAATCCCTTTGAATCATAAGGAATATTTGCAATTTCTTTTTTATTACCAAGTGTATCTGGCTTAGAATAAATTTTAACTGCTTTGTTACCCTCAGATTCAACAACAGAAATTTGTTCACCTGTCTTTAAGATTCTATCTGTTACTGTTGCCCTAGAATTATTTACAACAGTAGTAGATTTTACATTATTCTTACCATACTGATTTTCAAATGACTCCCTCCAAGTATGCGATTGATAAAATCCAACAACATCATTGTCTTGTAATAATATTTTTGCTTGATCAATATTTTTTTGAGCTTGTTTTAAATCACCTGCTTTCTCTGCTTTTCGAGCTATTATATATAATTGCTTAGCTTCTTTAAGTGTTTTTGTAACTACCTCAGCACCAGGAATAACTCCAACTAAAGCTAGAGCAAAATCAATACCATCCTCTGCCTCTACAAATGATTTCACATCACCTACAACAGGCGTAAAATCAGCTAAAATCCCTGAAATTGTTCCCCCTGCTCTTAGTGTTTCCATAAGCTCAGGGTGATTCTTCTCCATTTGCTCTATTGCTATGCGATTTGCCTCCTCTTCGAAGGCTTTTGATTTCGCTACATTAGCCCAATCTACTTGAGGATTAGATTCAATTATAGATAATAAATTCCCCTCAACCGCACTTTCCGCTATCACTTGCCCTGTTGCAGCATTAACAAGTGCAGTTGTGCTATCCGTAGCTGTTCCGTCCGTTTGCGCTATTATCGTTGCCGATAATGCGCCTGTCAGGCTGCTGAGGCTTGAGATATTTTGCCGCTCCCGTTCGTCCAATTCGCTTGCGCTTTTGCCGTAAATAGTCTTGGCAAGCAGTTCTGCTGTCACTTCCCCCGTTATCGCTGCCGCCGCACCGCCCAACGCACTGCCGCCGTTAACTTGCGCTTCTACCGCACCTAAGATGCCATGAAGAATTAGGTTAGTGGTTTTGTCCACCTTGCCGTTTTCATCCGTCGTCGCATCCTTAATCGCTTGGTTCGCCAGTGGAGAAAGGGCGATCGCCGTCAACTGTGCCGTGTTGCCGTTGGCTATCGCCAAGGTGATAACCTTGGTTGCCGTATCAACCGCTCGGTTATAGCTGCCACCGGTACCCCACGCCTTTGCTTCGCTGTCAGCTTGTTCATAGGCGGCAACCGCTTGCTCATAAGCCGCTTGATTACCGCTTTGCTGCGCATTTGCCATGGCTTGTGCAGCATCGGCTTTTTTGACTTCCGCCACTTTGCGCTGTTGGGCGCTATAGGCACTCACCCCTGCGCTGATGTCCGCAACCGCACTTTGCATGGCTTTTTGCGTAGCAAGTGTTGTGTTGATGTCTTTTGGTTTTTCAGTCTGTGCGTTGCCTTTGCTGCTGTCGCTGTTAATCCCCAACGCTGCCGCCGTCGTTTGAATCGGGCTGCTGTCTTTGTTTAAGATTATCGTGCCTTCACTCAGCGTGGCTTGGGTTGTGGTGTTATCTCGGGTTTTGCTGACCATCGGCAAGCCGCCCGTCGGGCTGACGTCCGTCACTCGTTCCGGCTCGCCTTTGTCGTTTTTGATTACCTTGCCGTTTTCGTCCTTGTTCAAGTCCGAACTCGTGCTCACCCCAATGCTCGCACTCACCGCCTTGCTCTCACTGTGGTTTTCAATGTCCGTGAAGGTCAGTTGGTTGGTGGCAAGGCGATTTTTATCGGTTTGAGTACCGGCTATCGCCCCACCGTTCAGG
>NZ_VDHF01000158.1:0-954 GCF_006228025.1 Testudinibacter crocodili | reverse complement strand
CTGAGGCTTGAGATATTAGCACGCTCCCGTTCGTTCAGTTCGCTTGCGCTTTTGCCGTAAATAGTCGTGGCAAGCAGTTCCGCTGTCGCTGCCGCCGCACCGCCCAACGCACTGCTGCCGTTAACTTGCGCTTCTACCGCACCTAAGATGCTATGAAGAATTAGGTTAGTGGTTTTGTCCATCTTGCCGTTTTCATCCGTCGTCGCATCCTTAATCGCTTGGTTTGCCAGCGGAGAAAGGGCGGTTGCCGTCAACTGTGCCGTGTTGCCGTTGGCTATCGCCAAGGTGATAACCTTGGTTGCCGTGTCAACCGCACGGTGATAGCTGCCACCGGTACCCCACGCCTTTGCTTCGCTGTCGGCTTGTGCATAGGCGGCAACCGCTTGCTCATAAGCCGCTTGATTACCGCTGTTTTTTGCCTGTTCTAAAGCTTGAGCTGCTTGTACTTTTGCTGCCTCTGCCGCTTTTCTTTGTTGGGCACTGTAGGCGCTCACGCCCGAGCTGATGTCCGCAACCGCACTTTGCATGGCTTTTTGTGTGCTGAGAGTTTTGTTTATATCCGTTAGCTGCGCCGTTTGTGGATTGACGTTGCCTGTTGTACTGTCACTGTTAATCCCTAACTCTGCCGCCGTCGTTTGAATCGGGCTGCTGTCTTTGTTTAAGATTATCGTACCTTCACTCAGCGTGGCTTGGGTTGTGCTGTTATCTCGGGTTTTGCTGACCATCGGCAAGCCGCCCGTCGGGCTGAAATCCGTCACTCGTTCCGGCTCGCCTTTGTCGTTTTTGATTACCTTGCCGTTTTCCTCCTTGTTCAAGTCCGAACTTGCGCTCACCCCAATGCTCGCACTCACCGCCTTGCTCTCACTGTGGTTTTCAATGTCCGTGAAGGTCAGTTGGTTGGTGGCAAGGCGATTTTTATCGGTTTGAGTACCGGTTATCGCCCCACCGTTCAGG
>NZ_VDHF01000157.1:0-3458 GCF_006228025.1 Testudinibacter crocodili | reverse complement strand
AACGCCAAAACCACGGCAGATGAAGCGAAGAGTATGGTTGCGGGCTTGAAAGACGGCATTGACGGCTTGAACGGCTTAATCGGCAAAAACGGTCAAGACGGCACTAACGGCACCAACGGTAAAGATGGCGCAGCAGGACAAGACGGCTTGAACGGTAAAGACTTGGTGGATAAAAACAATGCCCTGCGTAACGGACAGGCGGGGGCAGTGGTGTACACCGCAGAGGACGGTAAACGTTTGGCACGGGGTGAAGACGGCAAGTTCTATGCGATGAAAGCCGACGGCACGGCAGATACGACAACAGCAGCCGTTGCAACGGATAAAGTGCGGTTGAGTGTGGTGAATGCCGACGGTTTAACCACCACTCCGACGGTATTGGGCAACCTTGCCGATGGCAAACTGGCAGCAGACTCGAAAGAGGCAGTGACCGGTGGGCAACTGTTCACGGTGAAAACCACTGCGGATAACGCTAAAACCACGGCAGACAATGCTAAAACCACGGCTGATGAAGCCAAAGATATCGCTTCAAATCTGAAAGACGGTGTTGACGGTTTACAAGGGGTGATAGGCACTGCCGGTAAAGACGGTTTGAACGGCAAAGGCGGCGCAGCCGGTCAAGACGGTTTGAACGGTAAAGATGCAATTAGTCAAATCGTCGATATCCGTCAAGGGGAAGCCGGCACGGTGGTGTACACCGATGCGAACGGCAACCGCTTGTCGGTAGAAGACGGTAAATATTACCAACGGGCAGCCGACGGCCGTGCCGATAAGAGTAAGGAAGTGGCGGCGAATGCGGTGCGCCTGAGTGCGGTGAATGCCAATGGCTCCACCACGGCGCCGACAGTGTTAAACAACATTGCAGACGGGGTACAGCAATATGATGCGGTGAATGTGAAACAACTGAATGCGGTCAAAGAGACAGCCGCTGGAAATACCACGGCGATTACCAATCTGACGACCAAAATCAATCAAATCAGTCAAGCCGGTTTTGGTTTAGTACAGGATGATGCGGCCAGCAGCACCATTACCATCGGTAAGGACAGTGACTCGACCATCTTATCAATTGCCGGCAGTGCAGGAAACCGTACTTTGACCGGGATTGCCAATGGTACCAATGCAGGCGATGCGGTGAATAAAGGGCAGTTGGATGCAGTGGAGAAAACGGCAAACCTGGCGAAAACCACGGCGGATGAAGCGAAGAGTATGGTTGCGGGCTTGAAAGACGGTATTGACGGTTTGAGCGGCTTAATTGGCAAAAACGGTCAAGACGGCACTAACGGCACCAACGGTAAAGATGGCGCAGCGGGACAAGACGGCTTGAACGGTAAAGACTTGGTGGATAAAACCAATGCCCTGCGTAACGGACAGGCAGGGGCAGTGGTGTACACCGCAGAGGACGGTAAACGTTTGGCGCGCGGTGAAGACGGCAAGTTCTATGGCATGAAAGCCGATGGCAGTGCCGACACCACAACGGCAGCCGTTGCAACGGATAAAGTGCGGTTGAGTGTGGTGAATGCCGACGGCTTAACCACGACACCGACGATTTTGAGCAACTTGAAAGACGGCTTGGTTGGACAAGATAGTCATGATGCGGTTACCGGTGGGCAGTTATATACCACCAATCAAAAAGTCGGCGAACTAGAAACTAAAGTACAGGCGCTTGCCAGCGGTAGTGCAGGTGCTGCCGGTAATGATAAAGGCGCGTTGAAATACGATAAGGATACCTCAGGCCAGTATGTGTATAACAAAGCGACCTTGGGCGTTGACCCGAATTGTAAAGCGGGTAGCAACCCTAACGACCCGGATTGCTTAGGCGAGGGTGTGGTGTTGAGCAATGTGAAAGGCGGTAAAGTAGCGAAAGGTTCAAAAGAGGTCGTAAATGGTGGGCAGCTCTATTCGGCGGTGACGTCCTTAGCCGGTGCGGGCAGTGAAATGGTGGTAAATCCGGATGGCTCTATTACGGTCAACGCCAGTTATACGGTGCATAACAACGACGGCACAAGCACCACGGTGAATAATGTGGGGGCGGCGCTTGACCATATTAATAGTAACGGCACCAAGTACATTGCGACGAACAGTGAGTTGAAACCGGCGGCGGCAACCGGCAAAGAGAGTGTTGCTGTTGGAGGCGGTGCGGTTGCGAAGGGAGAAGGCAGTGTTGCGATGGGCAGTGGTTCGGTTGCCAGGGACCCGCTGGAGTTTTCAGTGGGGAATGCGGAAACCGGTTTGACCCGTCGGATTACCAATGTTGCCGATGGGGTGAATGCCTCCGATGCGGCAACAGTCGGACAGGTCAGCCGTGCGTTGGGTAATGTTCACAGCTCGTTGAAGCAAGAGATTCAGCAAACTCGCAAAATTGCCTCGCAAGGGATAGCGGCATCGATGGCAATGAACCTTGATTTACCACAACAACATCCGGGCGAAGTGGCTATTGGGGTTGGAACGGCGATGTATGATGGTCAGTCTGCGGTGGCGTTGGGCGGTAACTATTTGACTAACTCGGGCAAGATAAAAATTTCGCTAGGGGTGGGTTCATCATTGGGCAAAGAAGCCAGACCGGCAGTGAAAGCCGGGGTCGGTTGGGTGTTCTAATGGAAACGTATTTGGGGTAATGGTGTTTGAGTGAAAATCCCTTTTTCGCTTAGTGGGTTGTCGAGCGTGAAAAGGGATTTTTTATGCTGAAATGAAGAGAGTTAACCGTGGAAATTGAGATGAAGGGTATGAAAAACATCAAAAGTATGAAAAGTATTAAAAGTATTAAAAGTATCAAAAACATCAAAAACATCAAAAACATCAAAAACATCAAAAACATAGAGAGCATAAAAAATATAAAGAATATAAAAAACATAAAGGGTATAAAAAACATGAAAAACATCAAGCGTGTCAGGGCAATCGTATTTGGCAGTCTGTTGCTGGGTGCGGTGACCCCGTTTGCCTTTGCGCAGGATACGGGAAGCGGTTCTGAATTTGAGCGCTATGAGCAGGCTAAAATTGCGGTGACTTATGAGGGTGAAGTGGGCAGTTTATTACAGCAATTGGCGGAAAGACTGAATGTTGGTTATATGTCTTACAATATTGATTCCTCGCGTTCGGTGAGATTAAAGGGTAACGGTACTCAGACGTTTAAGGGGCTGATTGAGGCGATTAACCAACAGTTGGTCGACAGCAATATCCGGTTTACGGAGCTGGGTAACCGCACTTTTTTGGTGCTGTCGAGTGGAAGTGAAGACATAACCGGGGTTAAACCAAAGAGTAGCCAGTATATCGGGCAGGTGGTGTTCGCTGAGCCGGAGTTGGTGAAGAACCGTATTGAGTTGGTTGGGTTAGACGAGGGAGAGGGGCAAGGTGGTCAGGATGCGGTGCCTGCTAATCCGGTCGTGCCGCAGACTAATGAGGCGATAAAAGTAGAGGCGGCAAAAGTAGAGGCAGTAGCGGTGAGTGCAGCGTTGCAGGGAATG
>NZ_VDHF01000156.1:0-1495 GCF_006228025.1 Testudinibacter crocodili | reverse complement strand
TTTCAGGTTTGAGGCAATATCTTTGGCTTCATCCGCTGTGGTTTTAGCATTGTCGGCGGTAGTTTTGGCATTGTCTGCCGTGGTTTTGGCGTTATCCGCAGTGGTTTTCACCGTGAACAGTTGCCCACCGGTCACCGCCTCTTTCGAGTCTGCTGCCAATTTGCCATCGGCAAGGTTACCCAATACCGTCGGTGCCGTCGTGGTACCATCGGCATTCACCGCACTCAACCGCACCGCATTCGCCGCCACTTCCTTACTCTTATCGGCACTGCCGTCTGCTGCCCGTTGGTAATATTTGCCGTCTTCCACCGACAAACGGTTGCCGTTCGCATCGGTGTACACCACTGTGCCGGCTTCCCCTTGGCGGATATCGACGATTTGGCTAATCGCATCTTTACCGTTCAAACCGTCTTGACCGGCTGCACCACCTTTGCCATTCAAACCATCTTTACCGGCGGTGCCGATTACCCCTTGTAAGCCGTCAACCCCGTCTTTCAGGTTTGAGGCAATATCTTTGGCTTCATCCGCTGTGGTTTTAGCATTGTCTGCCGTGGTTTTGGCGTTGTCTGCGGTAGTTTTGGCATTGTCTGCTATCGCTTTCACCCCGTCCAACTGACCTTTATTGACCGCATCGGTTTTATCCACCCCGTCTTTTACGCCTTTCAATAGACTACCGTCACCTGACCCCTTCGTTTTATCCGCATTGAACGTCAACACCGATTTATCACTGCCGAAATCATAAGTCACCATATTCGGGTCTGCCGCTGTTCCGGTGCCACCCGTGCCACCATTCGCCAAGGTTTTTTCCACTTCAGCTTGGAATTTTTTGAACTGAGCACCGGTCACCGCTTCATCCGACGTCTCCGAAATCGTGCCGTCCGCCAAACCGCTCAATTTGCGCTTCAGACCGTTTGCGCCTAATAAACTGACTGTCGCAGTACTGCTGTCTTTTGCCACCGTAATCAGGGTTTTATCATCTCGCACCAAACCCAGCGTGCCGTTGTTGATGTTATTGGTGATAGTGGTGGTCGCCGTGCTGACCGCACGGTTGAGTTGACCGACATTCGCCGCATCACTGTCTGCGGTGCCGGCTTTCAGGTTGCTGATTTTACTGCCACCATTGCCACCCAACGCAACCGTGTCTTTTGCCGCTGTGGTGTATTTGACATTCAGCGTATCCGCCGCTTGTAGCGTCGTTATCGTGGTTTTATTGCCGTCTGCCGTGGCTTTGGCACTGTCAGCCACACTTTTCACACCATCCAGCTGCTGTTTGTTGACCGCATCGCCAGCTTGAGTGCCGTTCGCTACACCCGTCACCCGACGCACCGTATTATCCTTGCCGGCAACATTCAATACCGTACTGGCGCTGTCTTTTGCCACCGTGATTTCTTTTTTCACGCTGTCGTCTTGCACCAAACCGATGCCGCCGTTATTGATATTGTTGATGGTGGTGGTTAACTTAGTAATTTCACCACTGTTTTTATCGGCAATCGCT
>NZ_VDHF01000155.1:0-912 GCF_006228025.1 Testudinibacter crocodili | reverse complement strand
ACTTTTGTCAGCAGTCTAAGGCGCAGGAGCGCCTAGATTAATTGATAATTTTTCATACAACCAAAATGATTATTTAGCAGCGTTAAATACCGCTTTGGTTTCACTTCCCCATTCATTGGTTAACGTTGCTGAACCAGCAACTTCAGCCGCGCCACGTCCCATAAATTTCCCTTCATAAGTGCCTGAAAGTGGTATATTAATCATACCTTTATCGGTGGTTTTGGCATTACCAGCAAAGGTGATCTCACCATTTTTAGCTGTGATGGCTGTTTCGGAGAGTTCAGTTTCTCGCCAAATATTTTCGAAGTGCATTTGAGTTATATCACCAGAAATCGTTTTTTTATCAAAGTTCGCATTAAGTGTTACCGTACCTTCTGAAATAAATTCGCTATTAGTTAGATAACTCACCCCTTGATATTTGGCAGAACCTTTAAGTGTTTCTAATTCATTGGCATTAGTAGATCGTCCTGAATAAATCACCATTGCATCGTTAGCGTTACGTCCATTGACTGTACCACGAGCTGAAACACCGGCAATACCAGAGTCATTTAAGTTATTGCTGTAAGTATCATAAGCAGCTTGGATGTTTAGCACTTTACCATTAGTCACGGAGCTACTGCTTACAGATTGAGTAGATTCTCCTTTGCCGGAGCCATCAGCAGCTACTAATTTGGCTAAACCATCTTCGTTTGTCCAACTGTCTTTTTTGATAGGCTCTAAAATATCGCTATTATTTAAAGATGCTGCGGTATAAACATAGGTGTTTGGTTCAGTACGTGCTAATTCAGCTAAGCGAGCTTCTTCAGCTTTACGAGCTTCTTCAGCTAAACGGGCTTCCTCAGCTAAACGGGCTTCTTCAGCTTTACGAGCTTCTTCAGCTTTACGAGCTTCTTCAGCTTTGCGAGCTTCTTC
>NZ_VDHF01000154.1:0-3003 GCF_006228025.1 Testudinibacter crocodili | reverse complement strand
GTTTTTCTTTTGTTTTATTATTATGTTAGTTATATTCTTCATAGCAACCTTTGTAGGCTAACAGCCATTCCAAGCCTAATTATAGATGTATATAAGAAGCTGTATTTTTTCTTTATTGATTAGGTACTTATACCGCACTTTGCAAACGGGCGGATAATTAATCCGCCCCGACTTTGCCCCATTAAACATCTTTGTCAATAAACTGAGGGCGGCGATTCCGCTCGCCCCGTATAGACTAGATAGTATCTGGGTTATGCCTGTGGAATATTCGCCAAAAGTGCGGTCAGCAACGCCCAATAAGTTTGCACCGCCGGGATATGCACTCTTTCGTCCGGTGAATGCGCGCCACGAATAGTTGGCCCAATCGAGACCATGTCCAGATTCGGATAGTGTTTTTTGATTAAACCGCACTCCAAGCCGGCATGAATCACTTGAATTATCGGTTCTTCGCCTAGAATTTGCTGATAATGTCGCTGCGTCACCGGCAACATCGCAGAATGCGGATTTGGCTCCCAGCCCGGATAGTCGTGGCTGAATTCAATCTCTGCACCGACCAGATTGACCAACGAATCCAACACCGAACAGACATAATGCTTGCCACTTTCGATCAAAGAGCGGATCAGAATCACCACTTGCAATTGCTCGCCGTTGAGTTTCAACACCCCGATACTCAATGAGGTTTCCACCACGCCCGACACGACATCACTGTTGCGAATTACGCCGTTCGGCAAGGTATTGAGCAGATCAATAATACGATCGGTGCTGACTTGATTGATCACCTGCGCTGCTGGTTGTGCCGCTTCCAATTTCAACTCCAGTGTCGGTTCGCTGAATGCCAGTTCTGCTTGCAGTTCGTTTTGCAACATGGCAACCGCACTTTGCAATTTTTCATCACTGCCGTCAAACGCCAACAGCGCAAAGGCTTCACGCGGAATCGCATTGCGCACCGAGCCACCACCGATATCCGCCACTTGGAAATCAAAATGCGCTTGCAACTGCGCCAATACTCGTCCCAACAATTTAATCGCATTGCCACGCCCAGTGTGAATATCCGCACCGGAATGCCCGCCCTTCAAGCCTTTCAGCACCAGCTTGGCAGCGTGCGGCAACGAATTCGCCTCAACATCCAGATCAAGACGCAAATCACCATCGATCCCACCGGCACAGCCGATATAAATCTGTCCGTTTTCTTCGGTGTCGGTGTTGATCAAAATCTCACTTTGCAACCAATTTGGTTGCAAGCCGTTGGCACCAATCATGCCGCTCTCTTCGGTCATAGTCAGCAACACTTCCAAATCCGGATGCGCTAAGTCATCACTCGCCAATACCGCCAGCGCCGATGCCAAACCGATGCCGTTGTCTGCCCCCAAGGTCGTGTTTTCTGCAGTCACCCATTCGCCGTCGATATACGGTCTAATCGGATCAGTGCTGAAATCATGCACCGTGCCTTCATTTTTCTGTGGCACCATATCCAAATGCGCCTGCAATGCCACTTTTTTGCGGTTCTGCATACCTGCGGTCGCTGCTTTGCGGATCAAAATATTGCCGACTTCGTCGCGCTCCACCCACAATTGCTGTTGTTTTGCCCAAGCAACAATGTGCTCAGCCAGTTGCTCTTCTTGATAGGATGGATGCGGAATATCACAAATTTGTTGAAACCACTGCCATAAAAGGGTCGGTTGAAGCTGTTTGATTTGTTGCATAATTATCCTCACGTACTAAAAATAAAAACTCAAGCCTGCTCCTCGCAAGCGCCAAGCACCGTCTTATAAAAACCTAAAAAAATCGGCGGAAAATTGGGATTAATAATAGCATGAAATCTTTTTTCAGGTTATCCTATCGCAATTTTTAAAATCATACTGGTCAAATCGCCAGCAACTATTTTCATTCTTTACAAGGGTTTATTATGAGCGAAAAATACATTGTCACTTGGGATATGTTCCACATGCACACCCGTAAACTTGCCGAACGTTTAATGCCGGCGTCCCGTTGGAAAGGTATTATCGCCGTCAGCCGCGGCGGACTGTTCCCAACCGCCGTGATCGCACGCGAATTGGGCTTGCGTCATGTGGAAACCGTGTGTATCGCTAGTTACGACCACGACCAACAAAGTGAATTGAAAGTATTGCACGCTGCCGCAGGCGATGGAGAAGGTTTTATTGTGGTTGATGACTTGGTGGATACCGGCAACACCGCCCGCGCCATTCGCCAAATGTATCCTAAAGCGCATTTCGTCACCGTGTTCGCCAAACCGTCCGGCGCACCACTGGTTGACGAATATGTGGTTGATATCCCACAAAATACTTGGATCGAACAGCCTTGGGATATGGGTATCACCTTCGTACCGCCACTTTCCAGAAAATAAGATTGCTTCAGAAACACCCAAACGCCCGCTAACCAATGTAGCGGGCGTTTTTATAGATCGCATACTAGCGAAAAACCGCACTTTTCATCTCTATTTCCTGCTATAGTACTTTGCCCCTTAGAAATTTACTCACTAAGCAGGAGATCAGATGAACCATTTTAATTTAGATTTAATCAAATTTATTCAAGAAAATTCTCCTGTTTCCCTCGATATTGTTTTGAGTAAATATCAAAAAACGCTATCGACAATAAAACGCGCTATTAAAGAAATTAATGATTACTTAGAACCAGAAAATAAAACTCATGTTATCAATGCTAAAATTATTACACCAATAACCTATCGAGATTATATAAAATTTGTTAAAAGTATTAGTTTAAAGCGTTATATCTCTACACCAGATGAGCGGATAAGACTTTTTATTCTCCAAGCAACCCTATTTGAATCTATTAATAGAAAAGAATTTTATAGTAGATTAAACTTAAGTTATAGCACGCTCAAAAATGACATCATCTTGTTAAAAAAGAAAACACCAAGCCACATTGAATTCACACTAAAAAATAGGAATTCCTGGGCTATTAACGGTAATGAGATTTCAATCAGGATTAATTTCTGTAAGAATATTTTCAACATCCTTGAAT
>NZ_VDHF01000153.1:0-2996 GCF_006228025.1 Testudinibacter crocodili | reverse complement strand
TTTGTCTACTATGCCAAAAAGTAGAAGAGCAGTATTGATCTTCTACTTTTTTAGTTTCTGATGATGCGTAAAATTACATTTTGCTAACGATTTTAATCCCCAATAGATCTAAGCCTTGACGCAGTGTGTTTTGGGTTAAAGCCGCCAGTTGTAAACGGCTGTTTTTAATTGCTTCGTCTTCACTATTCAAAATCGGGCAACTCTCATAGAAACCGGAAAAAATCCCTGCCAGTTCATATAAATAAGCGCAAAGTACATGTGGTGTGCCTTCTCTTGCGACTGTTTGTACCGCTTCTTCAAACTGCAACAACTTAATCGCAAGCGCCCGCTCTTTCTCTTCGTTTAAGCAAATCGTACCCTGCAATGTTGCACTATCAACCTGGCTACGGCTGAAAATGGAGTGAATACGGGTGTAGGCATACTGCATATAAGGTGCGGTGTTGCCTTCAAAACTGAGCATATTGTCCCAATCAAACACATAATCTGTGGTACGATTTTTGGAGAGATCTGCATATTTGACTGCACCAATCGCTACGGCTTCCACCACTTGTTGCAACTCTTGTTCACTGAGGGTTGGATTTTTGGCGCTAATCAGTTGTTCCGCGCGTTCAATCGCTTCGTCTAACAAATCGGTTAGTTTCACCGTATCACCGGAGCGGGTTTTAAACGGTTTGTTGTCTTTGCCCAACATCATGCCGAAATTGAAATGCTCCAGTGACATGCTGTCGGGAATATAACCGGCTTTGCGCACAATCGTCCACGCCTGTTGTAAATGCTGGCTCTGACGGCTGTCGGTGAAATACAGCGCACGATCCGCATGCAGCACTTCATGCCGATATTTTGCCGCTGCAATATCGGTGGTGGTGTACAGAAAGCCGCCGTCACTTTTTTGGATAATCACCCCCATCGGTTCGCCATCTTTGTTTTTGAATTCGTCCAAAAAGACCACGACCGCACCTTGATCTTCCACTGCAATACCTTTATTTTTCAAATCAGCAACAATCGCCGGCAGCATCGGATTGTATAGACTTTCGCCCATCACATCGTCATTACTCAACGTGACATTTAAACGGTCATAAGTCTGTTGATTTTGCTGCATGGTGATATCCACCAATTTGCGCCACATCGTCAGACAATATTGATCACCACCTTGCAGTTTCACCACATAGGCGCGGGATTTCTCGGCAAACTCGGCATCATTGTCATAACATTGTTTGGCGGCACGGTAAAAGGCTTCCAAATCGCTGAGCGCTAAATCATCGGCATGTTCATTTTCGACTTTTTCCAGATAAGCAATCAGCATTCCGAACTGAGTACCCCAATCGCCGACATGGTTGGCGCGAATGACGTTATGTCCTAAATATTGCAAAACCCGCACTACCGCATCGCCGATAATGGTTGAACGCAGGTGTCCGACATGCATCTGTTTGGCGACATTTGGTGCGGAATAGTCGGCAACGATAGTTTGTGGCTGTGTGACTTTTTCCACCAGTGCTTGTTGTTGCAGCAATTGTCGGCTTTGTTGTGCCAACCAAGTATTTTTAAGAAATAGATTGATAAATCCCGGTCCGGCAACTTCCGCTTTTTCCAATAAATCACCTAATTCCAGATTTTCAATGGTTTTTTGTGCCAATTCGCGCGGATTCATTCCCCGTTTTTTAGCCGCCGCCATCACGCCGTTTGCCTGATAATCGCCGAATTGCGCTTTGCCGGATTGACGCACTAGGGCATCGCATTGTGATTCTGCACCGGCAGCGATCATTGCCTGTTTAATTTTTTGCGATAGAATGTGTTGAATATTCACAGAAATTGTAGCCTTTTAGATTAATAAACTGGTCGCTATAATACCGTTTTATCGGGATTGAGGAAAGACGGAGTCTTTAAAAATGGCAAATTTAACAAATGTCCATCCATTATTGCAGCTGGAAACCGCACTTGGTCGCACACTGGCTATTTTTCAGCAAAATATTATACAATTAGCCGATGCGATTGGATTAGATCGGCAAACCTGGTTGATTGATCATCTGGCGGTGCGGGTGAATACACAGCAGCAGGGTGAGCTTTGGCTGGCTTCATTGCTAAAGTGCGGTCAACTGCTGAGTGATAATCAGGTAAATGGACGACCGATTTATTTAGTGGCGTTGTCGCAACCGCTGGTTTTTGCCGAACAATCGGTGTCGGTGATTGAATTGCCACTGCCGAAAAATAAGCGCTATCCACAGCAAGGATGGGAACATATCGAAGTAGTAGTGCCTTTTTTGGCTAAAGAATCGCCAACTGAATGGCTTGAACGTCTAAATCGGCAATTTTGTTTGAACGAAAAGCCTTTTTTAACAGTCAAAGTCGGCGAACCTAAAGTCGTCGGCGAGCAGTGTTGTAACCTCTCAATGGCAATAACATTTACTAACAATATTGAAAACCGCACTTGTATTAAGCTACATCCCTATCATATCCGAGATGTGGTCAAGCAAGCGCGGTGATCATGACTCCAATGTAATTTAAGGAAAAACTTATGAAAAAATCGATGTTAGCATTAACCGCAATGATGGGATTGGCTGTAGTTGGCTGTGCCAACAAAGATATTTATAGCGGTAATGTTTATACCGGTGACCAAGCGAAAGAAGCGCGTTCAATCAGCTATGGCACCATTGTTTCTAGCCGTCAGGTCGATATTCAAGCACCGAATCAAGGTGTAATCGGTACAGTTGGCGGTGGTGCAATTGGTGGTATTTTAGGTTCAACCGTCGGCGGTGGTTCCGGGCAAGCGATTGCGACAGCAGTGGGCGCCGTCGCCGGGGCTGTTCTTGGCAGCACGGTAGAACAAAAAGCCAGTAAAGTAGATTCGTTGGAATTAGTGATTCGCAAAGATGACGGCAAAGAAATCGTGGTAGTCCAGAAATATGACTCCACCCTAGTGCCGGGAGCGCGAGTTCGCATCGTTGGCGGCTCAACCCTGAACGTCTCGGCGTTGTAATTAAAATCATATTGTAAATTAA
>NZ_VDHF01000152.1:0-664 GCF_006228025.1 Testudinibacter crocodili | reverse complement strand
AGTGCGGTTGAGAATAATTTACTAGGTGCACAAGATAGTGAAACGTTATTTAAATTATCAGAAAAGCTTAATAAGAAAAGTGGGCTATCGGTTAATGAACAACAGATGCACTTATCATGAATACACGAACAGATGGTAAAGGAAATGCATATGAGGGAATAGAGGCAACCCAAGCATATCTAAATATTGCGAAATTGAGGGATAAGGTAAATTATGCTGCATTTGGTCAGGATTTAGGCGTAGAGCCGGTTTATTGGGAGTTAAGCCTATTAGGTATGGGCTAGAAAGGTATTGGCGTAACTTCAACAATAGTTGAATCAAATATTGCTAAGGTTGCGGGAAAAGTTACAGAGAATGTATTGGCTCGTAATGTTACTATTGGATTGGGGGCTAATGGTACATTGCAATTAGTCAGTGAACAGCCTTTTAATTGGTATGAGTTTGCCAGAGCAGGCTTGGCGGCAGGCATTACTCCACAGATGGGAGTTAAAGATGCGATTAGAATCAATATGGGGATTTCGATGGGGGTTAGTTTAGCTAGTGGCAGTAATCCTTTAAATGATACTGGATTAGCGGGAGTGGGGACTTGGGCGGGTAGTAAGGTAACAAATCCTATCCTTTCATCTATATTATCAGAGGGGATTCAAAAACTTCCTTATATAAC
>NZ_VDHF01000151.1:0-1571 GCF_006228025.1 Testudinibacter crocodili | reverse complement strand
TAAACCCATAATTTTTATAACCCTCCACATATCCCTCATACATAACTCGGGCAATATTTGCTTCAGGTGTTGTACTATTCAACAAGTCGGCAATTTCCTGATAGCCTTGTTGTTTTTCTTTTGGCAAATGATAAGTTAGTGCCGTATAGGTTTCTTTTGCTGCAATCGCATCTTTCCTTGCCTCTGCACATTCTGCACTATATGCACTTCTACAAGCATCAAATAATGCTTTGTTTGTCGCCAAGTCTTCCTGAATGAGCTCATCTAATCGTTCCCTGCCTTTTTCTGTTAACTCACCTTTTGCTAACTGATTTAACAAATATGTTTTTTCTTGGTGTTTAGCGCTGTTTAAATAATTATTCTCAACCGCACTTTCCGCTATCGCTTGCCCTGTTGCCGCATTAACAACTGTAGTTGTGCTATCCGTAGCTGTTCCGTCCGTTTGCGCTGTTATCGTTGCTGCCAATGCACCTGTCAGGCTACTGAGGCTTGAGATATTTTGCCGCTCCCGTTCGTCCAATTCGCTTGCGCTTTTGCCGTAAATAGTCTTGGCAAGCAGTTCTGCTGTCACTTCCCCCGTTATCGCTGCCGCCGCACCGCCCAACGCACTGCCGCCGTTAACTTGCGCCTCTACCGCACCTAAGATACCATGAAGAATTAGGTTGGTGGTTTTGTCCACCTTGCCGTTTTCGTCTGTGGTCGCATCCTTAATCGCTTGGTTTGCCAGTGGAGAAAGGGCGGTTGCCGTCAACTGTGCCGTGCTACCGTTGGCTATCGCCAAGGTGATAACCTTGGTTGCCGTGTCAACCGCTCGGTTATAGCTGCCACCGGTACCCCATGCTTTTGCCTCACTGTCGGCTTGTTCATAGGCGACAACCGCTTGCTCATAAGCCGCTTGATTACCGCTGTTTTGTGCCTGTTCTAAAGCTTGAGCTGCTTGTACTTTTGCTGCCTCTGCTGCTTTTCTTTGTTGGGCGCTGTAGGCACTCACGCCCGAGCTGATGTCCGCAACCGCACTTTGCATGGCTTTTTGCGTAGCAAGTGTTGTGTTGATGTCTTTTGGTTTTTCAGTCTGTGCGTTGCCTTTGCTGCTGTCGCTGTTAATCCCCAATGCTGCCGCCGTCGTTTGAATCGGGCTGCTGTCTTTGTTTAAGATTATCGTACCTTCACTCAGCGTGGCTTGGGTTGTGCTGTTATCTCGGGTTTTGCTGACCATCGGCAAGCCGCCCGTCGGGCTGAAATCCGTCACTCGTTCCGGCTCGCCTTTGTCGTTTTTGATTACCTTGCCGTTTTCGTCCTTGTTCAAGTCCGAACTTGCGCTCACCCCAATGCTCGCACTCACCGCCTTGCTATCACTACGGTTTTCAATGTCGTTGAAGGTCAGTGTGTTGGTGACAAGACGGTTTTTGTCAGTTTGAGTACCGGTGATGGCACCGCCGTTCAAGTGAACATTATTCGCTTCCACATCATAGTGTTCTTCGGCAAACAAACCGCTTTGTTGATTGACTTGGTTGCGGTTGGCACTGCCTTGCTGTGCGCTTGCATTGGCACTCGCCTCCCAAGCCGTGCCG
>NZ_VDHF01000150.1:0-2986 GCF_006228025.1 Testudinibacter crocodili | reverse complement strand
AGACTATTTTTCGCCAATATAATCATATAAAAAATAAAATGAAAATAACACAAGAAAATATATTAAAAAAAGCAATAACAACAAGATTTGTTTTAGAAAACAATTCCAATATTGTTTCCGTGTTTTATGATGAGGATGGGGATTGGCAGTTTTTTGGGAATGAAGAAGTAACGGAAGAAGACGCTAGAATTGTTTCTATTCAGCACATTTTAGATATTGACAATTCATTAACAACATTACCCGAAATATTAAGAGGGCAATCGGCTTTTCGTAATGATAAAAATTCAGCATGGAAAATAGAAAACTAGATGACAATGGAAAGATCAACAGACCCTAACATTTGTGCAAAGAAATAAAGATAATTACGTCAAATATAGCACTGTATCACATGGTACTATAAATAAATTCAAAGGAATGCTTGCTGATGAATTAACTTGGATTCAACAACCAATTACAATAAATGGATTGTTGAATCCAAGGGAAAAACTTCGTCATCAGGCGCAAGCCCAAACCGCACTTTCATGGCAAAAGTGCGGTCAGCAAGAATGCTATTTAATAATGCGATAACAAGGCTGATAAGCCTCGCCGCCCGGTAATTTCATGCGGTGTTGATCAACGAAATCCTGTAACACACGGTCGATTTTTTCCATTAAAATCGGGTCGCCGTGCAATTCAAATTCGCCGTGTTGTTCAATTAATTCAATTGTTTCCGGTTTGATATTACCGGCGACAATGCCGGAAAAAACGCGGCGCAGATTGGCGGCAAGACTCTCTTTGCTTTGTTCCAAATGCAAATCCAGATTGCTCATATTCGCATGGGTCGGTTCAAACGGATTTTGGAAATCCGGCGGAATCGTCAACGTCCAGTTGAAGCCGTAAGAATCGTTGGTTTGCGCACGTACTTTTTTGATGCTCTTCATGTGCGCACTGACTTTGCGCGCAACTTGTTCTGGATCGTCAATAATAATTTCATACAAGGCTTGCGCTTCGGCCCCAAACACTTCACCGATAAAGCGATCAATGGTGTTGAAGTAATCCGCACTCTCTTTCGGGCCGGTCAAAAACAGTGGCAGCTGTGCGTCTTTATTTGCCGGATTGAGCTTGATGCCGATTAAGTAGAGCAGTTCTTCAAACGTACCCGGACCGCCAGGGAACACTAGAATACAGTGTCCCATGCGGACAAAGGCTTCCAGCCGTTTTTCAATGTCCGGCATGATAATCAGCTCATTCACAATCGGATTCGGCGGCTCAGAGGCGATAATCGACGGTTCAGTGATGCCGATAAAACGGCTGTTTTTGAAACGTTGGTTAGCATGTCCGATTGCCGCCCCTTTCATCGGTGCTTCCATCACGCCCGGCCCACAGCCGGTAATAATATTGAGTTCACGCAGTCCCAATTGTAATCCGACTGCACGACAATAGCGGTATTCAATCTCATTAATCGAGTGCCCGCCCCAGCAGACCAC
The DNA here is from genome assembly GCF_006228025.1 of Testudinibacter crocodili. Classification (NCBI taxonomy): domain Bacteria; kingdom Pseudomonadati; phylum Pseudomonadota; class Gammaproteobacteria; order Pasteurellales; family Pasteurellaceae; genus Testudinibacter; species Testudinibacter crocodili. The sequence continues at coordinate 1,520 of NZ_VDHF01000150.1, read as the reverse complement.
CAACGACGGACATTCGCCGACAATCAGCGCTTTGGCATTACGCAGAATGGTAAAAATATAATTGGTAATGTTATTTGAATTTTCAGCTTGTTGAAATGAATGTTGTTTAGTGATGACATTGACAAATAAAATATCGCGCAATACCGCAAACAGATGATATTGAATATTGCGGATTACCTTGTCATCCACAAAAGCGGATTCCGGCGGATTGTGCAGCAATAACGAAACGCCACGTTCTTTGGCGATGAGTTCGATTTCAAAGTCTTTGTACATGCCTAATAAAATACGACTGTCATCGGTTACTGCACCGGAATTCAACACTGCCAACGAACAGTTGCGGTAAAGCTGGTACAAGTTGCCAGAAACGCCTTTTTCCAGTAATTCAACCTCCAAGTGTGACAGTTGATCCATACTACCTTTCGGATTCACCATATGTGAGCTCATGTTTTCTCCTTTTTATAAACAAACATCAACAGACCCTATTGTCTTGCCAAGCGGCAATTTATTACTTCAAGCGGGTAGTTTGCCCGATAAGGATTGATATCTAATCCACCACGTCGGGTATAACGGGCATACACTTTCAGTTTCGTGGGGTTCGCATAGTGCATCAGATCACAAAAAATCCGTTCGACACACTGCTCGTGAAATTCGTTGTGCTGACGGAACGATACCAAATAGCGCAACAACGCTTCACGGTCGATTTTAGCACCTTGATATTCAATTTGTACGCTGCCCCAATCGGGCTGATTGGTAATCAGACAATTGGATTTCAACAGATGGCTGACTAACACTTCATCAACCTGTTCTGCTGTCGTGCAATGTTGCAACAACTGCGGTTGGAATTCATAGCTGTCAATCTCAATATCTTGATAATCAATACATTCGCCCTGAAAGTAATCAATGGTTTGATTTTGATAGGCGTCTAATGGGTGTAACCGCACTTGGACTTCGCCTTGGGCACAATTTGCCAAATCCCGTTGAATCAACTGTTCCACCTGTTGCAGGCTGTCAAAGCGGCTTTGATTGAAACTGTTTAAATAGAGCTTAAAGCTTTTCGATTCGATCAAGTTTTCACTTTGAAAATCCAAAGAAATATCCCCGATCGCCACTTGCGGCAACCCTTTGGCATTCAGCCACGAAATTTCATAGGCAGTCCAAATATCCGCACCACAATTAAACGGCTGTTGCGAACTGATCCCCAAACTGTCACGGTTTAAACTGCGTGGTACTGCTTGTAATAAATGTGGATCATATTCACTGCGATAATCGGTTTGTTTGCCGAGTGTTAGTTGATCTAAACTGCTGTGGTGATAGGTTGCCATCGGATTCCTTGTTGACGTTTCTGATTGAAATTGGACGAAATTGTAACATAAAGTTTAGGGTCTGTTGATGTTTGTTTATAATTTGAGCTATAGACTATTTTTCGCCACTCTTTTTGCAAATAAATAAGGCAAAAGTCGTGAAGTTTAGTGATTCTAAACGAACGGCTTTTAACGCCGCTGTAGTACGAAAAGTAATGG
>NZ_VDHF01000015.1:0-20668 GCF_006228025.1 Testudinibacter crocodili | reverse complement strand
AAGCCGCTGCTGAAAAAGCTGCCGCTGAAAAAGCTGCTGCCGAAAAAGCCGCTGCCGAGAAAGCTGCCGCTGAAAAAGCCGCTAAAATCAGTTTATCGGTAAAAACAGCGCCGGAAGTTGGCGAATATTTAACATTGATTGGTAGTGCTCGCAATGTAGTCAATATTAATTTAAATAATGCCCAATCTGGCTTCAGTGTAGCTTATGAAGGTTACTATGAGCGTGATAATTATCAGCACCAGTACGACTTCAAGAGTAAGGTGAATGGTAAAGGCGTAGTGTTTAACCTAGCTAATCAAGTCAATGATATCGAAGGTGGGGTGCAAATCCGCTTGGCAGATTTAACCACGAGTACAGCGTCAGACAAAGTGCGGTTACAGTCGAAAACGAAATTAACATCAGTTATTGGTTACGGCGGATATTATTTTGATGACCTAAAATTATATGCTGCGCTCGGGGTGGCTAAAGCACGTTTTAATACTAAAATTGACGGACAAGCGCCAACCAGCATGAATAGCCATTTCTCATCTACCGGCATTTTTGCTAAAGGCGGTATCAGCTATACACAGCCGTTCGGCAATATCAGTGTGAAAGAGTATATTGCGTTGAGCTATAACGATCTGGGCTTAGGTGAATTAACAGACAGCAACGGTGATAAAATTGAGGTGAGCGATAAATTACCACTCAGCAGCGAAGTCGGTGTGATGGTTGATTACAATGGTGAACGCTGGAATTTTAATGCAGGTATTGGGGTTAGTTATGATCTGGGTAAATTGCAAGTGCGGTATAAGGATACCGATCGTAACTATTCACGTGGCACCGGGAAATTAAAATTCAATTTGGATCTGGGGTCAAGCTATAAATTGGCAGAACACCTGTATTTGACACAAGATGTGAAGCTCGCTTTAGACAGCAACCATTACCAAAATGCCATTTTCAACCTTGGGGTGAAATTTACTTGGTAACATTTAGTTGTCAGCACTAAGTAGCAAATGCCCTATCTTTAATGGATAGGGCATTTTTATGAGTAAAGGCATGATAATAGACTAAATAGTACCGATTCTCCGTATTTCAGGCCTTAGTGAAAGAGTTGTATTTTTCTGGATAATATGAAATATCTCATCCAAATATTAAATTTTACTTAACGATCTAATCAGTAAAGTACGGATTGTTTCCCGCACTTGGTTTGCCTATACTGCGCAGCATTCAAACCCAAACAGCCCATTAAAGGAAACAATGAATATCAAACAAACCGCCGCCGCTTCTGTTTTAACCTTAACTACCGCCCTTGCCCTAGCGGCGCTGATTGAAAAAATGTAAAAAGCCTACCCGAATCTGGGCAGGCAAATCAATCTGGAGCTGGGTGCCAAAGTGAACATGGGGGAAATGAAATGGCAAGGTTAACTTATTTATTCGATCCGCTTTGCGGTTGCTGTTATTAGGGCATGTCCTCATGGTTGATAATGAGGACACGCCCTAAAAGTTATATTGCTAAGCTGATTTGGCTTTATGCAAACGGTTAAAAACGGTAAGATGCTAAGAAAGAAAGCTCATTCGATTTTACAGAATCTTGTAAATGTACACGCGTGTATTCCGCGCCCAATTCAACATTTTGCGACAGGGCATATTTGGCCCCTAGACCATAGCCGAATCCTTTCACACTATAAGAGCTGCCGTCATCAGACCATTTGACTTTACCATAATTATAATTCACTTTGACATAAGGCAATAGATTAGGCAGTACACGGTAACCTTGTGCATAGCCAACGGTGAAATTATGCTTTCTTTTGGCACTTGCACCATTACCCTCACCCGGCTCGGTATCAACCGCATATTTTCCACTTTTGCCTAATTGAATGCTAGCTTGGGCTAAGCCGACAAAATCATTGCCAAAATCAAACCCGTAATCCGCAATTAAATTCACTGATGTGAAACGTTTTAGTTTGATCTCTTCTTCGTTGAATTTAAATTTTTCACTACTTATTTTCAAACCAACGGAAGGACCAACAAAAGTTTGACCAGCCGGAGCCGCAAGAGCGGTAGCTGAAATAACGCTGCTACTAAGAAGCGCTGCTGTTAAAACCAGTACTTTTTTCATTTTATAATCCTCTTATAAATAAATACTCGGATTGAGCAATTTTATTCTAAATGAGTGTTAAATAATAAACAATCGCTTTATTGCTTAAATTAGATCTTTATCATTGTTAGTCAATAAGATATTTAATCCAACAATATAAAAAACATACTATAACTTAAATTTCATCACGCCATTTGAACATTAAAGTAAATTTAAGGCATAAAACCGCTGTTGTAATTGGATTGTCAGCATCGACGATATCAACCAAAAATCAGCAATAACCAAGTGATAGCCATGATTGCTAACGCCATCGTCACCGCTGCCGAGCCGAGATCTTTGGCTCTGCCGGAGAGTTCGTGGTATTCCATACCCACGCGATCGACCACCGACTCGATTGCGCTGTTCAGCAATTCGACCACCAACACCATCAGCACAGAGCCGATCATCAACGCCCGTTCTACACCGTTTTCGCCAAGCCAAAAAGCTAACGGAATCAACACCGCCGCCATAATCAGTTCGTGTTGAAATGCAGTTTCGGTAACGGCTTGTTTTAAGCCTTTAATGGAGTAACCGGTCGCCTTGACTAAATGGGTAAAACCTTTGTGCTTCTGCATATCCGGCTGCTCAGTATGATTTTTTGACATAATGTTCCTTTATTATTTTAAAAATACGGTTAAAAGTGCGGTCAGATTTAATTTGATAAACGTCTGGCTTCCAACACATCGTTAATCCGCAGCAGCGAGGATAAAATCCGCCCCAGCATCTCGACGTTGCCCAATTCGATCTCCATATCAATGGTGGCGGTCATGTTTTTGACGTCGCTTTTACTGGAGACCCGCAGCACGCTGACTTTTTCGTTCGCCAAGACCGTGGTGATGTCGCGCAGTAAACCGGTGCGATCGTTGGCGACCACTCGAATCACCAAATTAAATTTGGTGTTGAAGCTTTTGCCCCACACCGCTTCCACCACCCGCTCCGGACAGGCTTCTTGCAGATTCAACACCTGATCGCAGTCGGCACGGTGAATCGAGATGCCGCGTCCTTGGGTGATGTAACCCAAAATCGCATCGCCCGGAATCGGTTGGCAGCAGCGTGCAATGTGGTGCATCAGGTTGCCAACTCCTTCTACCACAATTTGCCCTTTGCTGCTGCTGGTTTTGTTTTGCTGTTTGCTTTCTACCTGACGCAAAATATGTTCATCAACCTGCTCGGCAGACGGTTTCAGCAGTTTGCCTTGTAAGTAGTTGCTGAGTTGATTCAGGCGAATATCACCGTTGCCGATACCCGCATAAAGATCATCAAGTTGTTTCAAATTGTAGCGTGGTAATGCGTACTCTTCGATCTGCTTATGGTTCAGTCCCAGTTTGAGCATTTCTGCTTCCAACTGCTCTTTGCCAAGCGGAATATTTTTCTCACGATCCAAACGTTTGAACCATGCCTGAATTTTGGAGCGTACCCGATTGATCGTGACAAAACCAGTGTTCGGATTCAGCCAGTCACGGCTTGGATTCGGATTTTTCTGGGTGATAATTTCCACTTTATCTCCCATTTGTAACTTGTAGGTGAACGGCACAATTCGATCCGCGACTTTCGCCCCGATACAGCGGTGCCCAACTTCGCTGTGGATAGTATAGGCAAAATCCAACGGTGTCGATCCGCTCGGCAAATCAACGATATCCCCTTGCGGTGTAAACACATAGATTCGATCGTCAAAGATTTTGCTGCGGGTCTCCTCCATCATGTCGCCGGATTGGCTCAAATCATGCTGCCACGCCAACACTTGGCGTAACCAACTGATTTTCTGTTCATAATCAGCCCTGCCGCCGGTACTGCCCTCTTTATATTTCCAGTGTGCTGCTACGCCCAATTCGGCATCATCGTGCATTTTTTGGGTGCGGATTTGCACTTCAATCGCTTTTTTTCCTTCGCCCCACACAACAGTATGGATTGATTGATAGCCGTTCGGCTTCGGGTGCGCCACATAATCGTCAAATTCAGCAGCAATATGTTTAAAGTGGCTGTGGACAATACCAAGTGCGGTATAGCAATCCTCCAATTTATCCACAATAATTCGCACTGCACGAATATCAAATAACTGCTCGAACGGCAGATTTTTCTTCTGCATTTTTTTCCAAATGCTGTAAATATGCTTCGGACGCCCATACACTTGCGCGCGTTGCGGCAGCTCGGCTTGTAGATCACGCTCGATCACTGCGACAAAATCATGGATATAGGCTTCACGATCGCGGCGCTTTTCCTGCAACAATTTGGCGATTTGGCGGTAATGCGCCGGATCAAGATAGCGGAAACAGTAGTCTTCCAACTCCCATTTCAACTGCCCGATGCCCAAACGGTTGGCAAGTGGGGCATAAATATTGCTGCATTCGCGCGCGGCTAAGATTTTTTCCGGCTCAGAGATAAAATGGTTTTCTTCACGCAAAAACGCAATTCGCTCCGCCAGTTTAATCACCACGCAGCGGAAGTCGTCCACCATCGCCAGCAGCATGCGGCGCACATTATCCACCTGCAAATTACTGCCCGACTGGCTGGCACTCAATTGGCGGATACTGTCCATATCCACCACGCCTTTCACCAGTTTGCGAATATCGTTGCCAAAATCCTCTTTCACATGGTCATAATTGATGATTCGTCGCTTCACCAAAGGGAATAACATCGCAGCGATCAGACTGTCTTGATCCATATTCAAACCACTCAATACTTCCACCATTTCGCTGGCGGAATAGAGCAAATATTGCCGCTCTTTTGCTTCCAAATTCGCCAATTTGTCGCAATTATAGTGCCAAGTTTCAAGTAACTTTTGACGAACCGCAGGAGCGAGTGTCAGACCCTCACTCCAATCCTCAATCACAAACTGCTCGGGTGAGAGCAGATGTGATGCACGAATGGCTACCATATTATTCTCCCTGTTTGCTGGTTAGCGCTTTTTAAATAAGGTGATTGATTCCAAATGCGCGGTATGTGGAAACATATCAATCGCCGCACTTTTTTCAAGTTGATACCCCTGTTGCAACAAATATTCACTGTCGCGCACCAACGTCGCCGGATTGCAAGAGACATACAAAATACTGTTCGGGCGCAATTCACAAATATGCGGCAGCGCAAACAGCGCACCGCTGCGTGGCGGATCAAGCAGCACCTTGTCAAACGCCTGTTTCGCCCAAGGTTGATCACTGAAAGTACGATCCAAATCCGTTTGGTAAAATTTAACATTGGTCACACCATTGGCAAGCGCATTCTGCTTCGCCTGCGCCACCATCTCAGCGACTCCCTCAATCCCGACCGCACTTGCTACTTTGGACGCCAACGGCAGGGTAAAGTTTCCCATACCGCAAAATAAATCCAACACCCGATCGGTCGGTGATAACGCCAGCCAGTCAAGGGCGGTATCGATCATTTTTTGATTTAAAGTGCGGTTCACCTGAATAAAATCCCGCACCGCAAACGCCAGCCGCTGTCCGTTAGCCAGCTGATAATATGGCGTGTCGCCATACCAGTGTTGAATCTGGTGTTCCTGTTCGCAAACAAACAGTTGTAATTGCTGTTCAGCGGCAAACTGCAACAACCGCACTTTGTCATCGGATTGCACTTGCCCCGCATGGCGCAATAACATCGCCACGCCGTTATCCGCGGCGACCAATTCGATATGTCCCAATTGTGCTTTGCTCTGCCATCGCGGCAACCATGTTTGCAATGCCGCCAACACCGCATTCAAGTGCGGTTCGGCAACAGCGCAATGTTGGATATTGACAATCGATTTCGAACGCCGTCGACGCAAACCAAACGATAGGGTTTTACTTTGTTTATCGAATAAAATACTCAAGCGCAAACGGCGGCGATAGCCCCATTCGTCTGCTGTCAGCAGCGGTTGAAAGGCAATTTTCGGCTGCAAACGGCTTAAGCGCTGCTGCAATGCCCGTTGTTTCACTTGCTGTTGCAATATTATTGGAATATGCTGCATTTGACAGCCGCCGCATTCAACATAATGACCGCACTTTGGCTCAATCCGCTGCTCAGAATGCTGCAAAATTTTTTGCGTCACGGCGTGCCCATACTGCTTTTTCTCGTCCAACACCCGCACTTCCACGGTTTCCTGTGGCAACGCATTTTCCACAAACCAAGTTTTCCCCTGCAAACGGGCAACTCCCAGCCCTTGATAATCAAGATCGGTTATCTGCAGCGTCAGTTTCTTCGCTGCAGTGCTTTGCTTGCGTTCAGTATAAAAAAGTGCCATGGTTGAGTATATTCAAGTTAGCTAATATCAAACCGCTATTATAAAAGCGAAACCACAGAATGCGAAATAATCTGTGGGGGTTATTTATTATTCGCACGGACTAGCTAGTTGCATTGTGTATTTATGAAATAGTTGATACCGCACTTTACCGTTATAAAACGTAAAGTGCGGTATGTTTATTATGCACTTAGCTCAGATCTGCACCGTTGCTGGCGATGACTTTTTTATACCAATAGAACGAGTCTTTGCGGCGGCGTTGGCGGCTGCCGTTGCCGTCGTCGTCGATGTCAACATGGATAAAGCCATAGCGTTTTGATATTTCCGAGGTGGACATGCTCACCAGGTCGATTGGTCCCCATTCAAGGTAGCCGATTAAATCTACTCCATCAGTGATCGCTTCTTGTATTTGCTGAATATGCGCACGCAAGTAATCAACCCGATAATCATCGTGGATAGTGCCGTCGGCTTCTACGTTATCGTATGCGCCCAAACCATTTTCCACGATAAACAGTGGGATTTGGTAACGATCGTACATATCGTTTAAGGTAATGCGCAAACCGATCGGGTCGATTTGCCAGCCCCAATCGGACGCTTGCAGATACGGGTTTTTCACCCCACCGATCAGATTACCGGCAGTTTTTTCCACGTCCTCATGGCTGGTGACCGCCAAACTCATATAGTAACTGAACGAAATAAAGTCCACCGGATATTGTTTTAAAATCGTATCATCACCCAGTACTTTGTGAATGCGCACATTGTTTTCCGCCCAATGACGCAACATATAGCGTGGATATTCACCGCGCGCATGCACATCGGTGAAAAATAGATTTTGTTGGTTGCCCCATTGCGCCAAACGCTGATCTTGCGGATCGGCAGTGAGGGCATAATGATGCAAACGCGCCAACATACAGCCCATTTTGCCGTCGGGAATAATCTCATGCAGCGCTTTGGTGGCAAGGGCACTGGCGATAAATTGATGGTGTAAAGCCTGATATTTGACATTTTCCTGTTCGGCTTGCGGCACACGATCGATAACAATCCCGCCGCCAGTGAATGGACTGTGCATGGTGATCATATTAATTTCATTAAAGGTCAGCCAATATTTGACTTTGTGTTGATAGCGTTTAAATACGGTTTCAGCGTAGCGCAAAAAATGACCGATCACTTCACGCCCTGCCCAGCCATTGTATTTTTGGGTCAGACCCAGCGGTGTTTCGTAGTGGCAAAGCGTCACCATCGGTTGAATCCCGTGTTTGAGCATTTCGTCGAACAGATCGTCATAAAACTGCAAGCCCGCTTCGTTCGGCAGCTCGTCGTAACCGCTCGGGAAAATCCGCGCCCAATGAATGGAAATACGGAACATTTTCAGGCCCATTTCCGCCAGCAAAACAATATCTTGTTTGTAAGTATGATAAAAGTCAATTCCTTCTCGCTTTGGAAAACGCCCTTGAAAAGCCCCGGATAAAATATCCTCAATCCGCTGCGAGTCGATCTCAATCGCAGCACTGTGCGCACCGCGCTCACTTTTCGGCACATACGCCACCATATCGGCACTGGACAAGCCTTTGCCGCCAGCATCAAAGCCGCCCTCAATCTGGTTGGCAGCGGTTGCGCCGCCCCATAAAAAGTCTTTGGGGAATGGTTTTAAGTTGCTCATGTTTTTCTCCTTTATCTGCGGCTCTACTACATTGGCTTTAATTTAGCATGAAAGCGCACAAGCTGTTAAAATGTTTCGCCTACACGCAGGCGAAACCTGCACAATACACACAGAGGAAAGAGTATGCGCCAAGTGCGGTCGCTGATACTACTTTGTATCGGATTTTTTTCAATCAACGCTGTTTGGGCGCATCCCCATGCGTTTATTGATATGCAAACCCAGTTTTTGATTAAAGATCAGCAGCTCATCGGCTTGCGCATGGCGTGGTTGTTTGATGAAGCCGCTTCATCTGAGTTGATTTATGAACTGAAGATTAGCAAAAACCCAGTAGAAACCAAGCAGCAAATGAGTGATACTATTATGCAGAATATCGTCAACCAGCACTATTTCAGTTATTTTTACGACAGTCAGAAAATTCCGTTAAAATATACCAGCAAGCCCGATCAATACGAACTGAATGTGATCGGTAATCATATTCTGTTTAGTTTTAATTTTTACCTCAGCCAATCGCAACCAATCCATAATTTTCATGGTACGTTATCCAGTTATGATCCCAGTTATTATGTGGCGATGACCTATCCGCAGGCACCAGCCCGTACGATTGCAGATTATCCGCAATGCCAGGTGACACTGCAAACGCCTAACGTCGATCAAAAACTCAAGGATTATGCCGCATCCTTAGATAAAAGCCAAAAAGATGAGGATATGACACTCGGCGCACTATTTGCACAACAGGTGGTGCTTTCATGTCAGTAAAATTTAAAGCGGTTTATTTGCCGTTGCTACTGTTAGCTGTACTGTTGGCAATCTTACTCAGTCTCTATCCACATTTGTTAGCCAAAACCGTGGAATGGCAGCGGGAATTTAACCAACTGATTTCCACCACACTAAAACAGATCAATCAGCAACCATCGGAGGCAGGCAGCTGGCTGGTTGTCATCAGTTTTGCTTACGGTTTTCTGCACGCCGTCGGTCCGGGACACGGCAAATTTATTCTGAGCGGCTACCTTGCCACCCACCCGATTCGACTGAAAACCAGTATTCGCTTGACCTTGCTGGCTTCGCTGTTGCAAGGTGTGGTCGCCGTGGCAGTTATTTCGCTAATTGTGGTGGTTTTAACCCTATCAGCCGGTTATTTTCGATTGACCCAACTTTGGCTGGAGCGGATCAGTTTTATGCTGATCATCGCTTTGGGCGGCTATTGGTTGATCAAAAACAGCCGACAAATTTATCGCACACTGCGCCAAACCAAGCCTCAAACCGCAATCGGTAACATTACACAAATCCGCCAGCTTGATGCTGAATTACAAATCAAGCCGTGCTTGATTTCGCCGCTGACCGCACTTTCAGTTACAAATAAATCAGCGATAAATCAATGCGGCTGCGGACATCAACACCTAGCTGATCCTGCTCAAATCAACCATCTTCATGATTGGAAACCACAATTGATGGTGGTGCTCAGTATCGGCATTCGCCCGTGCAGTGGCGCTATTTTTGTGTTGTTTTTGGCTTATATGTTAGATCTTTATCTCTGGGGCGTGGTCGCAACGATGGCGATGGCGCTCGGTACCGGAAGCGCATTGACACTGTTCGGACTGCTGGTGTTATATACCCGTGATCGCATGCTGAAATTTGGCAAAGGCTATTTTTCTGCACATGTCTCCGCTTATTTTCCGCTGCTGGTAAAAATGCTATTCGGGCTAATTTTAATTACCCTCGGCAGCGCACTGTTACATGGCACAACATTGCCGATCAGTGGCGGAGCGGCACTTTTCAGCCGTTAAAATTCAACTGGTTGCGTTGATTGTATAAAGTGCGGTGGCCGAAATATAATGCGCCGAACAGCGCCAAACTGACAGTAGTACAAATGGCGATCATAATCGCGATTTGATACAACACGGCAGTACTCGGCAAAGTGCCGGACAAAATCTGTCCGGTCATCATGCCCGGCAAGGCGATAATGCCCATGCCCAGCATCGAATTTAGCGTTGGCAAAAGTGCGGTTTCCAGTGCTTGATTGACATATGGCAGCAGAATTTTCGATGGCGCTGCGCCGAAATTCAGCAACACCGTAATTTTATCCCGTTCCGCTGCCAAACTTTCACGAAAAGTTTTCAGTCCCAAGTTAAGAGCCGTCATCGCATTGCCCATAATCATCCCACCGAGCGGAATCACATATTGCGGATCAAACAGCTGTTGATTGGTCACAACCACCACAAAAAAGGCGATGATGCTCAGCCCGGAAAACGTCATCGACAACGCAACCGCACTTTTAAAGCGTTGATTCAGTGTTGGATTTTTCGATAGCACCCGATGAATCGCAAAAACCACCATCGCCGCCACATACAAAATGGTGAAAATCGGGCTAGGGTGACCGAAAATATAGGTCAGCACCCAACCGGCAATAATCAGCTGCACTGTCATTCGAATACTGGCGATCAATAGCAGTTTAGATTGTTGAATCTGACTTTTTTTCATCACGTACAGCACAATCAGCAGCAACAGGTAAACCAGACTGAAATTCAACAGGTTCATATTGACATCGTTCATTGGCTACTCCTTGCTAATTGCCACAATAGCATCCGCATGCCGTTGCACCAATTGTTGATCGTGACTGATGGCTAATACGGTAATTTGCTGCTGGCGGCAATAGTTTAGCACTGCACTTAATACCGTTTCTGCCAACTGGTTATCCAGTGCGGAAGTCGGCTCGTCCAACATCAATACTTTCGGCTGCAAACTCAGTGCTATCGCTAAAAACACCCGCTGCTGTTCACCGCCAGACAGCACGCCACACTGCGTATCTAAGCCAAAATCCGCATGGCATAAACACAGAAAATCACTCATTTGGGCGTTATCCGGCAGCGGTTTGTCTAAATAATCATAAAAATGTTGGAAGTTTTGTCGAATCGTCTGCGGAAACAGAAATAACCGTTGGTTGAGCAACAGCACTTGTCGCCGCAATTCCAGGGTGTCCCACTGCGCAATATTTTTTGCTTGGTATAAAATTTGACCGCTAGTGGGTGATTCAGTGGCATTAATCAGGCGCAGCAACGTACTTTTGCCACTGCCGCTGGCACCTTGTAAAAAAGTTACTTGCTTGGCAGCAATTTGCACATCGGGATAGTGCAGTAGCTGCTGCGCTTGAAAGGTAAGCTGTTGCAATGTGATAATCGGAGTCATTCGGTATTGCTACATTTGCAAGAGATTAAATAGCGTCAGTATAGGAGCCGTTGTTCAAAAAGTAAACCGCAGCGGTTATTTTCGCAACTTAATCTGTTCAATTTCGTGATTGCCACTTTTCACCAGAATCAAATTGGCACGTTCGCTGCTCGGTAGAATATTTTGCTTTAAATTCAAGCCGTTGATCGTATCCCAAATATGATGTGCGGTGGTTATTGCTTCCTGTTCAGACAAGCGGGAATAGTGGTGGAAATAGGCGTTCGGGTCGCTGAACGCGCCTTGACGGAACGTTAAAAACCGCTTGGTATACCACTCTTTCAGCAGCGCTTCTTTGGCGTCGACAAAAATCGAGAAATCGACAAAATCCGACACAAACAGACGATCAGGATGGGTGCTGTGATTGGCACTGGTTTGCAATACGTTCAAACCCTCTAGGATCAAAATATCCGGTTGGTCAATCACATTGTACTGATCCGGCACAATATCGTAGCTTAAATGTGAATAGATCGGTGCCTTCACACCGCTCTTGCCCGATTTGATATCAGAAATAAAACGAATTAATCGTTGGGTATCATAAGAGACCGGAAAGCCTTTCTTATGCAGTAAATTATCCTGTTGCAGCTTTGCCAGCGGATAGAGAAAGCCATCGGTGGTGATCAGATCCACTTTGCGCTTTTTCGGCCAATGGCTCAGCAACGACTGTAAAATCCGTGCCGAGGTGCTTTTGCCGACAGCGACACTACCAGCGATGCTGATAATATACGGCACTTTCGGTGCTTCGATTTCCAGGAAGCGTTGCAGCACCGTTTGGCGACGCAGATTCTCTTCGATGTAATAGTTGACCAAACGCGTGAGCGGCAAATAGATGGTGCTGACCTCTTCCAGCGACAACTCTTCGTTAAACCCCAACAACGGCTCCAAATCCTGTTGCGTTAACGTCAGCGGTACCGATTTACGCAAAGCCGCCCATTGCTGGCGGTTAAATTCTAAAAACGGCGTAAATTTTTTCTGTTGCGATCCCATGCTCTGCTTCTTTCTCCGACTCGAATGACTGTCAATTGACAATGGGCGATATATTGCACCGATTAACCGCCAGAAGCAATCATCAAATCCGAAATAATCGCATCCCTTTGGCAATTTCGCCACTATCAGCGGATCAATCCCAACGCTTGCAGCCCATTATACAGCCCGTCATCAGCAATATCGTCAGTGACATAATTGGCAACCGCTTTCAACTCCGGATGTCCATTGCCCATCGCCACGCCAAAACCAACTTCACTCAGCATTTCAAGGTCATTCAAGCCATCACCAAACGCCACCGCATTTTCCGGTTTCAGCTTAAAGTGCTCTAGCACTGCATGGATACCACGCGCTTTTGAGCCATCAGCAGCCAGCAAATCAACCGAGAAATCATGCCAGCGCACCACCCGAAAGTTATCGCCCAAAATGCCAGAATCAGCAATCATTTGATCAACGCTCTCATCATAAAAAATCAACATTTGATAGACCGCATGGTGACGAAAATAGTCTTTATCGATAATGTAGCGATCGGTTATCGGTCGAATTGCTTGATCCAAACGTTCAGTCACTTGGTTGACCGCCACATGCTCCTCCGACACAAAAGCATAGTCAATATTATGGTGGGCAAAAAAAGTGACTAAACGTTCAATATCCGCAGTTGCCAGCGGAAAGGTAGCGATCGGCTGTTGCTGGTAGCAATTATATTGTCCATTAATTGTCACAAACAGCTCAATCGGCAAGCTTTGTCGCAGCTCATCAATCTCCTTTGGAAATGAACACAGCGAGCGTCCGGTGGCGATCGCCGGAATAATACCGTTTTGTTTTAAGCGGTTGAGCGCGGTGTGAACCGACGGTGGCAAATGCTGCTGATGCTTTATGTATAAGGTTTCATCGATGTCGAAAAAGACGATTTTGATATTTTCCGGGTCTAGCATGTCAAGTTCCAAACAAATAAAAGGTAACCTCAGTATAAAGGATTTTTTCGATCCGGATCGGAAAAATATCACCGATTTTCCAATTCAAACTGCGGTTGGCTTATGCTGATAGCTGATCAACAACAACGGGGAAATGATGCAAAGGTTTAAAGCGTCACTGAAAACATCAATCGAAGCATGGCTGGATGCCAGTTGTGTTTGCTGCCAACAACAGTTAGCGATTGCACAGCATGGTATTTGCAGCCGTTGCCGCCGAGAAATCAAACGCTTTGCCTATTGTGGCAGCTGTGGCACGGAATTAGCGTTTGATACGTTGCATTGCGGTAAATGCCTGACCGATCCACCGCCATGGCAGCGACTGGTCACCATCAGCCATTTTCAACCACCACTGTCAGATTTGATTCACACCTTTAAATTTCATCGCCAATTTCAACTCGACCGCACTTTAGCACGTTTGCTACTGCTTGCAGTCAAACAAGCACAACGGGCACACGACTTACCGCTGCCGGAGGTGCTGCTGCCGGTGCCATTGCACCCGCTGCGTCAATGGCAGCGTGGCTATAATCAAGCGACGTTGTTGGCAAGATGGCTATCACACTGGCTGCAGATTCCCTGCGATGATCGCCTTCTGCAACGAATCCGCTACACCCGCGCACAGCGTGCGTTAAGCGGCAAACAGCGACGCAACAATCTGAAAAAAGCCTTTGCAATAAATCCGAAAATCAGTGAAATCCATTACCGCTCGGTGGCGATTATCGATGATGTGATCACCACCGGCGCAACCATGGCGGAACTCTGCCGACTGTTGCAAAAGTGCGGTATAACACAAATTCAGGTGTGGTGTTTGTGTCGTACTTAACTACGCGATATGACTAAGTTATATGGCTAAGTACGATCAACCTGCACTGCCGATACTTTAATTTCCACTTTCCAATCTGGATTTGCCAACTTCGCCTCAACACAGGCCCGTGCCGGGCTATGCTGCGGATTCAGCCACTCGTCCCATGCCCGGTTCATCTCACTGTAATCCGACATATCGCGCAGGAAAATTGTCGCTTCCAGCAGATGGTTTTTATCTGAACCGCACTTGGCAAGCCAAACGTCGATCTGTGCCAACACATCACAGGTTTGTTGATAAATATTGGCAGCGCTATTTTCCGGCACCATACCGGCAAGAAAAACAAAGCCGTTAGCGACAGTGGCCTCTGAAAACCGTGGGGTTTGCCCGAAATATTGGATTGTCATCAAATTTGCTCCTGATAAAAATAGGGACTTATCTTAACACAAGTTCTTAAGGAAACCCGAAAAACACAGCGCAGTGAACACAAACAAAGTTGCCACTGACGAAAAACTGGAAAAACTGGAAAAAGATCAGATTAAAGCGTATTATTTTGCCAACTGAATTCCGACAAGATAAGTCAGATATTATCCCTATAACATCAAGGTGAAATATGTATATTCAAATTTCTGATAGCGCACAGGCGCATTTTCGTAAACTGCTTGATCAACAAGAAGAAGGCACCAATATTCGTATTTTCGTGGTCAATCCCGGCACTCAGAATGCCGAGTGTGGCGTGTCTTATTGCCCGCCAAATGCGGTCGAAGCGAGTGATACCGAACTGAAATATGACTTGTTTTCTGCCTTCGTCGATGAAATCAGCTATCCGTTTTTGGAAGCGGCAGAACTGGATTTCGTCACCGACGATATGGGTTCACAGCTGACCTTGAAAGCGCCGAATGCCAAAATGAAAAAAGTAGCGGACGATGCGCCATTAATCGAACGGGTGGATTATGTGATTCAAACCCAAATCAATCCGCAACTGGCAAGCCACGGCGGACGAATTACCCTAATCGAACTGACAGACGATGGCTATGCGGTGCTGCAATTCGGCGGCGGCTGCAACGGCTGTTCAATGGTGGATGTCACCCTGAAAGACGGCATTGAAAAACAACTGCTGGAACAGTTTGCCGGTGAATTGCACGGCGTGCGCGATATCACCGAACACCAACACGGCGAGCATTCGTATTATTAGATTATCGCTACTACGCTCAAATGATTGGCAAAGGTAGTTTATACAACAAAGTAGGGGCGGATTATATATCCGCCCGCTTGCGAAATGTGGTATAAGCATTTAATCAATAAAGGAAAAATGCAAAGTGCGGTTCGGGCGGATATATAATCCGCCCCTACTTTCCCTCATCAAATATCTTTGTCAATATACTGAGCGGTTTAATTAAACCGCTCTTTTGCATTGTTACCCAAGAGATTTCATTATGCTAAACCAAATCATCAGCCAAACCATTGCACAAGAACTGAATGTGCAGTCGAAACAAATCCTTGCCGCCATCGGTCTGGTAGACGAAGGCAACACGATTCCGTTTATCGCCCGCTACCGTAAAGAGGTGACCGGCGGTTTGGACGACACCCAATTGCGCCATTTTGAAACTCGTTTACTGTATCTACGTGAACTGGACGAGCGCCGTCAAACCATTTTGAAATCGATAGCCGATCAGGGCAAGCTCAGCGCTGAGCTACAAGCCAAAATCGAAAACTGCCAAAGCAAAACCGAACTGGAAGACCTCTATCTGCCGTATAAACCCAAACGCCGCACCAAAGGGCAAATTGCAATTGAAGCCGGTTTGGAACCACTGGCCGACAGCCTGTGGCAAGATCCGCAGCAAGTGCCAGAACAAGCTGCTGAGCAATTTGTTGATGCGGAAAAAGGCGTGGCTGATGTCAAAGCCGCACTGGACGGCGCGCGCTATATTTTGATGGAGCGTTTTGCCGAGGATGCAGAATTATTGGCAAAAGTACGTACTTATTTGCAGAAAAATGCCGTATTAGTGGCGAAAGTGATCGATGGTAAACAAACCGAAGGCGCAAAATTTCAGGATTATTTCGAGCACCAGGAGCGTCTGGCAACCGTGCCGTCACACCGCGCATTGGCGATGCTGCGCGGACGTAACGAAGGGGTTTTGCAACTGAGTCTGAATGCCGATCCCGATCAAGACGACAGCGTACGCCAAAGCTATTGCGAAGAGATTATCCGCCAGCACTTAGATGTAAATTTCAATCAGCAAGCGGCAGACAGTTGGCGCCAGCAAGTGATCAGCTGGACTTGGCGGATTAAGATTTCGCTGCATTTGGAAACCGAGCTGATGGCGGCGTTACGTGAACAAGCTGAAAGCGAAGCGATTGAAGTGTTTGCCCGCAACCTGACCGCACTTTTGATGGCAGCACCGGCAGGCGCAAAAAACACCATGGGGCTGGATCCCGGTTTGCGCACTGGTGTGAAAGTGGCGGTGGTGGATAACACCGGCAAACTACTGGCTACCGACACAATTTACCCACACACCGGACAAATGGATAAAGCGATGGTGAGTGTTTACCAATTAGGTAAAAAATACAACGTCGGCTTGATTGCCATCGGCAACGGCACCGCCTCACGCGAAACCGAACGTTTTGTGGCGGATATTTTGGCAAAATCACACGATTGGCAGGCACAAAAAGTGGTGGTCAGCGAAGCCGGAGCATCGGTGTATTCCGCTTCCGAACTGGCGGCGCAAGAGTTTCCACAGCTAGACGTTTCGTTGCGTGGCGCTGTTTCGATTGCCCGTCGCTTGCAAGATCCACTCGCCGAGCTGGTGAAAATCGACCCGAAAGCGATCGGCGTCGGACAGTATCAGCACGACGTCAATCAAAGCCAACTGGCACGCAAATTGGACGCCGTGGTTGAGGACTGCGTGAATGCCGTCGGAGTGGATCTCAACACCGCTTCTGCCCCGCTGTTGGCACGGGTTGCCGGCATGAGCGCTACGC
The DNA here is from genome assembly GCF_006228025.1 of Testudinibacter crocodili. Taxonomy (NCBI): domain Bacteria; kingdom Pseudomonadati; phylum Pseudomonadota; class Gammaproteobacteria; order Pasteurellales; family Pasteurellaceae; genus Testudinibacter; species Testudinibacter crocodili. The sequence continues at coordinate 3,724 of NZ_VDHF01000015.1, read as the reverse complement.
TGGCGCAAAATATCGTCAATTACCGTGATGAAAACGGGCGTTTCGACAGCCGTGAACAACTGAAAAAAGTCAGCCGTTTAGGGCCAAAAGCCTTTGAACAATGTGCCGGATTTATGCGGATTAGCAACGGCAAAAATCCGTTGGATGCCTCCAGTGTACACCCGGAAGCCTATCCGGTGGTGGAAAAAATTCTGCAGGCTACCGCTTACACTATTCAGGATCTGATCGGCAATTCAAATGCGGTCAGCGCACTGAATCCTGCACAATTTACCGATGAGCGTTTCGGCTTGCCGACGGTACGCGATATTTTCAACGAACTGGAAAAACCAGGGCGTGATCCGCGTGGAGAATTCAAAACCGCCACCTTTATGGATGGCGTAGAAACGATCACCGATTTATCGCCAGGTATGATCTTAGAAGGCACCGTGACTAACGTCACCAACTTTGGCGCCTTTGTCGATATCGGTGTTCATCAGGACGGTTTGGTGCATATTTCTTCGTTGTCGAATAAATTTGTTGAAAATCCGCACGATGTAGTCAAAACCGGTGATGTGGTGAAAGTCAAAGTGATGGAAGTGGATATTGCGCGCAAACGCATTGCTTTAAGCTGCCGTTTAGACGAACAACCACAGGATAAAAACAGCTCAAACCGTGGCAGTGAACAGCACAAAAGTGCGGTCAATTCGCCGACAAATCCAAAAAACCATAGCCGCCGTCATGCGCCGCTTGGTAATAATGCCTTTGCCGACGCCTTAAAAAACTGGAAAAAATAGCCGTATCAAAACCGTCCGAGATCAAAAACGGACGGTTTTTTTGACTATTATGGAGCAAATATTCGCCTAATTCCAAAATGAATGTGATTTCCCTCTCAATTTTCATAATCGAAAATTCAAAGTCCGAATGAAGCTGTTACAATGTGCGAGAAGATACATATTTTGTCATGTATCCCAATATGATTAATTCAATAATAATTCTTATAAAATAAGAAGAGGTGTTCTATGATTGGTTTTTTTAAACCGGCGGCACATAAGCCGTTATTACCTCAAGAGAAAATCGACCCAACTTATACTCGGCTGCGTTGGCAGGTGTTTATGGGCATTTTCTTTGGTTATGCAGCATACTATTTTACCCGCAGTAATTTCGATTTAGCACAAAAAGGTTTGATCGAAGCCGGACTTTATACCAAAACACAACTGGGGATTATCGGGATTGCACCGGGTTTGGCGTACGGACTGTCTAAATTCTTTATGGCAGCGATTTCCGACCGTTCCAACCCGAAAATGTTTATGCCGTTCGGTTTAGCACTTTCCGGAATGTGTATGACCCTGATGGGCTTGGTGCCTTGGGCAACCTCCGGCATTTTAATCATGTTCGTCCTGCTATTTATCAACGGTTGGTTCCAAGGTATGGGATGGCCGCCGAGCGGGCGCAGCATGGTGCACTGGTGGTCGAAAAAAGAGCGTGGTACTATCGTGTCGATCTGGAACACGGCGCACAATCTCGGCGGTATGATGCCGGCGGTATTGGTCGGTTTAGCCAGTGTGATTTACGCTGCAAACCACCCAGAAGTCACCAAAGTCACCTTCGGTCACGTTTGGCAAGAAGCCTTGTATTATCCGGGTATTGCGGCAATGATCGCTTCGGTTATCATCTATTTTGCGTTGAAAGATACCCCTCAATCCTGCGGTTTGCCGCCGATTGAAGAGTATAAAAATGACTATCCGGAAGATTACAACGAAAAAACCTACGAACATGAACTGAATACCCGTGATATTTTCGTCACTTACGTGTTGAAAAACCGCTTGTTGTGGTACATCGCCATCGCTAACGTGTTCGTTTATCTAATCCGTTACGGTATTTTGAAATGGTCTCCGGTCTATTTGGGCGAAGTAAAACACTTCGATATCAAAGCCACCGCTTCCGCCTATGCTATTTATGAATTTGCTGCGATTCCAGGCACGTTGTTGTGCGGTTGGATGTCGGACAAAGTATTTAAAGGCAGACGCGGTCTGACCGGCTTTATCTTTATGGTGATGGTCACCATCGCCGTGGTGGTATTCTGGATGAACCCGGCGACACCTGAAGCGGAGCTGGCGCACTATGCTGCTTTGCCTTGGTATCAAAACCCGTATCAATTGACTGACTTTATCATGATGACCATCATCGGTTTCCTGATTTACGGTCCAGTAATGTTAATCGGCTTGCACGCCTTAGAGTTAGCGCCGAAAAAAGCGGCAGGAACGGCGGCGGGCTTCACCGGTTTATTCGGTTATTTGGGCGGTACAGTAGCAGCCAGTGCGGTGATCGGCTGGGCTGCAGACACCTACGGTTGGAACGGTGGTTTCTATATCATGATCGGTGGATCGGCACTGGCTTGTGTGCTGATGTTGATCACCATGGTGGAAGAAGCCAAACATAAAGCCAGAATTGCAGAAGAAGATCGCTTGATCAAATAATGCAACTTAATAGTGGAAAGGCGAACATTGTTTCGTCTTTCTTTTTACTTAAATTCTGCGATATTATTAAAAATAAGGAAAATGTTATGAAATTAAAAACCTTAGCTATCGTACTGGCAGCGTCAACCGCACTTGCCGCCTGTGTTAGCGGTAATCAGCACGCTAGCAACCTGAGCAATCAAGAAAAATTGGTGATCGCCCATCGTGGTGCCAGCGGTTATTTGCCGGAACACACGCTAGAATCCAAAGCGTTAGCATTCGGACAGAAAGCCGACTATTTAGAGCAAGATTTAGCGATGACCAAAGACAATCGCTTAGTGGTGATTCACGATCACTTTCTGGACGGCTTAACCGATGTTGCAAAAAAATTCCCGAAACGTGCGCGCAAAGACGGACGTTACTATGTGGCAGATTTCACCTTGAAAGAGATTCAGACGCTGGAAATGACCGAAAACTTTAAAGTCGAAGACGGCAAACAAGTGCAGGTGTATCCGGGGCGCTTCCCAATGTGGAAATCGCATTTCACCATTCACACTTTTGAAGATGAAATCGAATTTATTCAAGGGCTGGAAAAGTCCAGCGGCAAAAAAATCGGGATTTACCCTGAAATCAAAGCCCCTTGGCTGCACCACCAAGAAGGCAAAGACATTGCGTTGGAAACCTTGAAAGTGCTGAAAAAATACGGTTACACCAACAAAGACTCTGCGGTTTATCTGCAAACCTTCGATTTCAACGAACTCAAACGCATCAAAACCGAATTACTGCCAAAACTGGGCATGGACATCAAATTAGTTCAATTGGTGGCTTATACCGACTGGCATGAAACCGAAGAGAAAGATGCCAAAGGTAAATGGGTGAATTACGACTACGACTGGATGTTCAAACCGGGTGCGATGGCTGAAGTCGCCAAATATGCCGACGGGGTCGGACCGGGCTGGTATATGTTAATTGATGACAAAAAATCGACAGCAGGCAACATTCAATACACCGACATGGTCGCTGATATCGCCGCCAACAAACTGGAATTACACCCGTACACGGTGCGCAACGACGCTCTGCCGCCGTTTTTCAGCAACATCGACCAAATGTTCGATGCGTTATTAAATAAATCCGGCGCCACCGGTGTCTTCACTGACTTTCCGGATATGGCAGTCAAATTCTTGGGTAAAGATAAGCAATAACCACGCTTGATACCTAAAGTGCGGTCAGACTGAAAAGCTGACCGCACTTTTTTGTCACCTTTAAAACCAGGCATAGTAGACAAAAAG
>NZ_VDHF01000149.1:0-1435 GCF_006228025.1 Testudinibacter crocodili | reverse complement strand
AGATCAACAGACCCTAACAAAGGATTAATAAATGTCTGCGCAAATTATTTCTGGCACACATATTGCAGCCCAAATAAAAACCGAGATTGCAGAAAAAATCCGTGATCGTATACGTGAAGGTAAACGGGTGCCTGGGCTAGCAGTCATTTTAGTTGGTGCCGATCCGGCTTCACAAGTCTATGTCGGCAGCAAACGCAAAACCTGTGCCGAGCTGGGGATTTATTCGCAATCTTACGACTTGCCTGCCGACACAGACGAACAAACGTTATTAGCACTCATCGAACAACTAAATAATAATACGCAAATTGATGGTATTTTAGTTCAACTGCCGTTACCAGCACAAATCGACGCAACCAAAGTGATTGAACGTATCACTCCAAGTAAGGATGTCGATGGGTTTCACCCATACAACGTCGGGCGTTTATGCCAGCGAATTCCTCTACTGCGCGCCTGCACCCCTTATGGTATCATTAAACTGTTACAAACCACCGACATCAATCTGTATGAACAACATGCGGTGGTGGTTGGTGCCTCAAATATTGTCGGGCGACCAATGGCGCTAGAGCTACTACTGGCGGGCTGTACCGTCACGGTTACTCACCGCTTTACGCAAAATTTAGAGCAGCATATCCGCCAAGCTGATATTTTGGTCGTTGCAGTCGGCAAACCGCACTTTATTCCGGGGGATTGGATTAAAAAAGGTGCAACCGTTATTGACGTCGGTATAAACCGTACCGAAAACGGCTTGGTTGGTGATGTTGATTTTAACACTGCCAGCGAAAATGCGGCATTTATTACGCCAGTGCCCGGTGGCGTTGGACCAATGACGGTTGCGATGTTGATGAGCAATACGTTGTATGCCTGCGAACACTATCATGACCAATAACGATTTTTATCGGGAAATCCTATCTCGGATTTCTATTCTAGTACTCTAAAAGGAGAAAGATATGTCTTTGAAAAAAACTATGTTGCTCGTTACTGCTTGCTCTACTGTATTAATCGCTTGCAGCCACTCCGCAGATAACCAAGTCGCTGTAAAAGATTATCAAGAACCTATTTTGGCAGCGAAATGGATCAACTATCAATGTGAAAATGGTGTTGATCAAAAACAGGCAAAAGCTCGCTACCACTTTGGCGAAGCCACTGCAGTTGCGCAAGTGACTTTAGGCGAGGAAATTTTAACCATGGATTATGATGGTGATAAATCGAATCCAGAAACAACTGTCTTTAGTGTTGGTGATTACTCTTGGTCCATCAGCAATAACGGTGCAGGTCAAACCCCTGAAAAAGAGGGCAACGGCTTCCTGACCTTAACGAAAAACGATACGGTCAATGGCGCAGCCGTTAAAGTCGATCAAATTTTGAAAAAATCCTGCTTCCCGGCTAAATAAGCCTTAATATCGAGCTATACCATATGGTATAGTAGACAAAATGG
>NZ_VDHF01000148.1:0-2544 GCF_006228025.1 Testudinibacter crocodili | reverse complement strand
TCTTTGTTTATATTTTGAGTTGTCGTTTAAAATGAGCACAATCTAGGCGTAAGCCGAAATCAATAGTGGGACTATTGATGAGGATTACAACGACGAGTGTGCTCATTTTAAACACAATCCGTAGGACTATGACTCTTTTTCGCCATTACTTTTCGCTACTACAGCGGCGTTAAAAGTCGTTCGTTTAGAATGACTAAACTTCACAACTTTTGCCTTATTTATTTGCAAAAAGAGTGGCGAAAAATAGTCTATAGCTCAAATTATAAACAAAGATCAACAGACCCTAATTTAAAAACGAAGAACTTTTTTGTTTTCGTAAACTCTAACCACAACACATCGTTAATTATAACAGGCTGAATAATGTTAAATTTAAAAAAATACCTCGGATCGTTATATCCGGTTCTTTGTTTTACCTTTATTAATCTCATCTTACTCTCGTTAAGTCGATTAGGCTTAGCCGTTTGGCAACACGAGCGGGTTAGTGCCGTTGATGGCTGGGCAGAATTGTTGATTCAAGGTGTGCGGATTGATATTGTCGCACTATGCTGGCTGTTCGGCATTTTTGCACTGCTCAGCGTGTTGCTGGTTTCTGAAAATGGGATAGGGCGAGCTTATCTGTGGTTGTTACGAGTTGTTTTAACAGCGGGCAGTGTGTTTATTCTGTTTATGGAATTGGCAACGCCAGAATTTATTGAAACCTATGACTTCCGTCCAAATCGTTTATTTATCGAATATTTAGTCAACCCGAAAGAGGTGTTTACCATGCTGGCGAACGGGCATCTGTTTGCCTTGATTGCCGTACCACTGGTGACAGCTTTGGTGACTTGGATTTATTGGCGTTTAGCGAGAAAAGTGACTGAGGGATTAACGCCGTTTCGCTGGCGCTACCGCCCTTTTATTGCGCTGCTGGTGATTGCTGTCGCATTTGTCGGTGCACGCTCTAGTTTGCAGCACCGTGGTATTAACCCGGCAATGGTGGCGTTTTCGTCTGATCCGTTGGTTAACTCGTTGGTGTTGAACTCCGGTTATTCCTTATTGTATGCCGCACAACAGATGAAAGATGAAGATAAATCTTCGGAAATTTACGGAAAAATGGCGTTTGATGAGGTATTGAAAACCATCAAAGCCGCACGTGGACGCGCTGATAGTGACTATATTAGTGATGACATTCCAACCCTGACTTATAATCAAGCCAGTTATCAGGGCAAACCGAAAAATATTGTGATTATTTTAGAGGAGAGCTTGGGCGCACAGTTTATTGGTAGTTTAGGCGGAAAACCATTATCCCCGCACTTTGACCAATTGGCGCAACAAGGTTGGTTATTTGAAAATCTGTATGCAACAGGCACTCGCTCGGTGCGTGGCATTGAAGCAGTGACAACCGGTTTCACGCCGACGCCGGCGAGAGCAGTAGTCAAATTGTCCGGCAGTCAGAACGGCTTTTTCAGTATTGCCGAATTGCTGAAGCAACAGGGGTACCACACTTCGTTTATTTACGGCGGCGAAAAACATTTTGATAATATGGCGAGCTTTTTCTATGGTAATGGCTTTCAGACCATTATTGATCAGAATGATTACAAAAATCCGAAATTTGTTGCCACTTGGGGCATGAGTGATGAAGATCTGTTTGATAAGGCTAATGAGAAGTTTAGTGAATGGCAAAACAGCGGTCAGCCGTTTTTTAGCCTAGTGTTTACCTCCAGTAATCATGATCCGTTTGAATTTCCGGATAATAAAATTGAACTCTATGAACAACCGAAACAGACCCGCAATAACGCTGCTAAATATGCTGATTTTGCCTTAGGCTATTTCTTTGAGATGGCGAAAAACGCTGATTATTGGCAAGATACCATCTTTTTAGTGGTCGCCGATCATGATTCTCGCGTCTCCGGTGCTTCATTAGTGCCGATTCAGCATTTTCATATTCCGGCACTGATTCTGGGTGAAGGGATTCAAGCACGACGTGATCCACGCTTGACTAGCCAAATCGATCTGCCGACCACCTTGCTATCTTTGGCGGGCGTCAGCGGTGAGTATCCGATGCTGGGTTATGATTTGACACAAGAGGATAATCCTAACCGTGCTTTGATGCAGTTTGATAAGACTATGGCGTATATGCAGGGTGATCAGGTGGCGATTTTGCAGCCGAATAGCGAAGCTAAAGGTTTTCGCTATGATAAGACAAGCCAAACACTGGTGCCGACAGAAATTGACCCGGAATTAAAACAAACCGCATTGGCATATGCGCTCTGGGGCAGTTATAGTTATAAAAACCGATTGTATAAGCTGCCAGAACAGAAAAAATAAGGTTCCTAATTCAAAACGATAAATCAGGGCGTGGTAAAACATGCCCTGATTTATCAAATGTACCGTAAAACTTCGCCCTTTAGGGCGGAGATGTAAGGTACAAACGGCAAAGTCGTTTTAACGCTAACTAATCAGGTGTTTGTTGTTGCTCGATATATTGGCGAATAATTGAAATCGGCGCACCACCACAACTTCCTGCAAAGTAAGACGGAGACCATAATGCATTACCCCATAATT
>NZ_VDHF01000147.1:0-2749 GCF_006228025.1 Testudinibacter crocodili | reverse complement strand
ATAAACAAACATCAACAGACCCTAATGTCTGAGAGTTGCATTGAAATCTCTCTGTTGCGACTACTATACAAAAAACAAATTCAATATGCAATTTTTTTAAAAAGATGTTTTATATTTTTATTTTAATTGTTTTGGAAATCAGGTGGCGTAAAGTTTAAGTCGAAAAACGCTGGACTTTGCTTTTTATGAAAAGCAATTTTAAAAAAATGGTTTTTTCTGGATTTTCTTTCTATAATTCAGTGGTAAACTGCAGCATAATCGATATAACGCAAGAGGGATTTATGGAAAAAGATACTCAGCCGGACTCTGTTTCTTCGGTTTTAAAAGTTTTTGGCATTTTGGAAGCATTGGCGGAGCAGAAAGAGATTGGAATTACCGATCTGGCACAGCGCTTGATGATGTCTAAAAGCACGACCTATCGCTTTTTGCAAACCATGAAAACATTGGGGTTTGTTTCGCAGCAAGGGGAAAGTGACAAATATGGATTGACGCTAAAACTGTTTGAGTTGGGTGCCAAATCGTTGGAGTATGTGGATCTGATCAGCTTGGCGGATAAAGAGATGCGGGTTATTTCGGAGCAAACCAACGAAGCCCTGCATTTAGGCGCATTGGACGGTACAGAAATTGTGTATCTGCACAAAATTGATTCCGGCTACAACTTGCGCATGCAATCGCGTATCGGACGACGCAATCCGCTTTACAGCACCGCAATCGGCAAAGTGCTGCTGTCGGATTACACAGATGAAGAGGTGCAAAAAGTATTACAACCGGTCGAATTTGTGAAACATACCGCCAAAACCCTAGAAAACGTCGAGCAACTGCAACAGGCTTTGCTGCAAGTGCGGTCACAACATTATGCAGAAGATAACGAAGAGCAAGAACCCGGTTTGCGTTGTATTGCCGCACCAATCTACAACCGTTTTGGACGGATCATCGCAGGGTTATCAATTTCGTTACCGACGATTCGTTTTGAAGAGGATAAACTACAGCACTTGGTCGGTCTGCTGCAACAGGCTGGGAAAAACATTTCCGAACAGTTAGGTTTCCACGACTACCCATCCACGACTAGCGATAAGTGAGTTTATCCTAGTCAGGTTAGGACGCCACACTAAGGCTACTTAATACTGTAGCTTGTCAACCGCACTTTTAAATCGATTGATTATAAAAGTGCGGTTGCGCCAGTTAACAATAGCAATTTAAAGTGTTTTCATTTCATCCGCAATGATTTCGGCTTCCGGGCCAAGAATCACTTGCAGTGCATTGTCACCCAATTTGACATTACCTTTTGAGCCTAGTGCTTTCAGTTGAGTCTCATTGATTTTACTGCGATCACGCAACACTAAACGCAAGCGAGTGATACAGGCATCAATGCTGCTGATATTGTCTTTACCGCCCAGCGCCGCAACAAATTGCTGGGCTTTCTCACGACGACCAATGTTTTGCGTGACTGGAGCGGCACTCGGTTCATCTTCTAGCATCGCTTCACGACCCGGCGTTTTCAAACGGAACATTTTGATGGCGGCGGTGAACAGTACATAGTAAATCACCGAGAATACTAAACCTTGCAGGATCAGCATATACCAGTTTTGTGCTAATGGATTTTGTGAAGACAACACCATATCCACCAAGCCTGCGCTGAAACCGAAACCGGCGATCCATTGCATTGAGGCAGCAAAGAACACTGAAATCCCAGTCAACAGAGCATGGATCACATACAGCACTGGGGCGACGAACATGAAGGAAAATTCCAATGGTTCGGTGATCCCGGTGAAGAAAGAAGCCAATGCAGCCGCAATCATCAAAGAAGCCACTTTAGCTTTATTTTCTGGTTTTGCCATGTGATAAATTGCCAAGGCAGCTCCCGGTAAACCGAACATCATAATCGGGAAAAATCCGGCTTGATACATTCCGGTCACGCCTAAAACCGCTTTGCCTTCAGCCAGCGATTGTGCGCCACCAATAAAGTTTGGAATATCGTTAATCCCGGCAACATCAAACCAGAATACGGAGTTCAGGGCGTGGTGCAAGCCGATTGGAATCAATAGACGGTTGAAGAAACCGTAAATACCGGCACCGACTGCCCCCATATCTTTGATAGAATCGCCGAAACTGACCAAACCACCAAAAATGATTGGCCATACATACAATAAAATGAAAGATAATACGATTGCAGTAACCGAAACCACAATCGGCACTAAGCGTTTACCGCTGAAAAATGCCAATGCCGGAGGCAGTTGCACTTTATAATAGCGATTATACAGGGCGGCAGAAATTGCACCGACCAAGATACCGACAAATTGGTTATTGATTTTGCCAAATGCGGCAGGCACTTGGTCAAGTGCGATACCTTCCAATTGGGCCACAGCGCCTGGTGACAACAAGGTGGTTACTACTAAAAATCCGACCAAACCTGACAGTGCGGCAGAACCATGTTTGTCCTCGGACATACCGAACGCCACCCCAACGGCAAACAGCAACGACATATTATCAATAATGGCGGCACCGGATTTAATTAACAGGGCAGCCAGTTGACTGTCGGCACCCCAACCGTTTGGATCCAGCCAGTAACCAACCCCCATCAAAATCGCTGCTGCCGGCAGTGCAGCCACCGGCACCATTAAGGCTCTGCCGATGCGTTGTAAGTAGTTAAGAATAGACATAATTTCCCTCTCTCAAGGATAATAAAAACGAGTAAATAGATAATATATTTCACTTCGAAAAATATCTTTACATAAAGAGTGTTTATATT
>NZ_VDHF01000146.1:0-2600 GCF_006228025.1 Testudinibacter crocodili | reverse complement strand
ATAAAAAATAATCTATTTTTTTATTAAAAATCATTGTTACACCTGTTTGAATCTCACTTAGACTTAAGGAAAGATAACCATTCTTTAATAATATTTTCTTTACTATATTTCAAACTATTCTCTTTAGCATTCATAGACATATTATCATATTTTTCTTTTTTCATATTCGCTGCTTGAAATAAAATATTAGCTAAGCATTTATAATCGCCAACCTTACATAGCCACCCCGTTTTTCCTTCTTCAAGAATTTCTCTAGGTCCTACATCACAATCAAAACTAATAATTGGTAATCCAAAAGCTTGAGCTTCTATTAATACTAGTCCAAACCCCTCAAACCTAGAACTCATTACATAAAAAGATGCCTTTGCATAAAAGTCTTTAATTTTATCAGTTGAATTTTCAATAGTAACTGAAGACGATAAATTATTGTTTTGTATAAATTCTAAAAGATTTTTTTTATCTTCACCATCGCCAACAATTCTTAATTTCCAACCATTAGCCGTCAAAACTGGTAACGCTTCTTTCCATGCTTCCAATAAAAGATCAAATCCTTTTTGATATGTAAGTCTTCCAACAGCAAGAAATGTTTTATTATTTAGTTCTGGATGTAAATCTTGAGGTTTAAATGTTGAAGGATTAGGAATAGCTATAATATTAGCTCGTTGCCAAATAAGCCCTTTTTTCCAGAAGTGCTTATCTCTCTCAGTTAACGTTATAATATCATCAACAAATATACCTGCTAATTGGCGAGACAAATCTCTGGTTCTTTTTCCTAAGTTAATTTTAAAGTTGAAATGCTCCCAGCAAACATGTCTGACCTTTAGATTTATTAATGCTGGTATGGAATATAGAGACAGCATTGATTCAACATCAATCAAAATATCAAACCTACACTCTTTTATAATCTTACGTAATTTTAAAACATTTGAAAAATATGTTTTTTTAAATGATTCTCTAGTCTGATTTAGAGATAAAACCTTAATATTTTCATCTAGCGGAAAGAACGGAGTATCGCCAGCCCATAAATTAATAAAGGTTATTCTATAGCCATTCTCCAATAAGAGATTGGCTATATCTGTTGATACTCTTTCTGTACCGCCAGAATTATTTAAATTACCGACAAAAAAAACTATATTTTTCATATTATCACATTAATTAATAAACTAATTCTTATACAGCTGCTGAAATAAACTTATTAGAATCCAAAAACATAACACATACACTAAATATACATGCGACACTATACCCTATAGAGTATCCAATAATAGCACCATATGCACCATATAATGGTATGAAGTACCAATATGCGATCAGTGCGCCTAATAATACTAAAAGCCATTTAAATATTAGCATACGACCTAGTTGCATTCTGATAAAATATACATTCAACCCTTCATTAATAAAATACAAAGTCATTACCCATAAGAAATAAGAAAAGATAGGTATTGCCCCATTAAATTTATGCCCAAATAATAAAGGAATAATTATTGGAGATAAATAATTCATTATTACAGCTATCAGCAATGATACTACAACCATAAAAATAGTAATATAAATTATGTTTCTTTTGATATTTATTATACTCTTTTCGTATACAAATGCTGGAGCTAAAGACATTGCTAGAATAGGAGAAACAGCCACTATACTTAATAATAGTTGGTTTGCAGATGTATAAAGCCCAAGTGTTACTAAATCTGAAAAATGACGAAGCATAATTACATCTAATCTTAAAAAAGAATACATTAATAAAAGAGCTATAAAAAATGGAAATCCTTTTTTTAAAAGATAAAAAAACATAGGTTTAGAGAAATAAAAAAAATTACTTTTACTTATATTTTTATAAATACAAATCAACCCAAATGCTATAAATCCAGCTTCAAAGACCCAAGCAAAAGCATAATATATAGGATCTACCACATTAAAGAAAAACAGTAGAGCAACAATTAAACATTTTATAAGCGAAGTAGAAATGACCAATATAGTTTTAGGCTTAATATTTGTTTGTGACTGAAGCCATGCAGTAACAACTGAAAAGGCTTCACTAACTAATAATATTAACCCTAAAATTAATATTAAATAAAATTGTTCTCTAGTATTTGAAATATATACAAATGAAACTAAAAAAACATATGCTAAAATAGAAAAAAACAACCTTAGATAGAATGCATTACCTAAGATTAGCCGCCTCCGCTTTGCTGAAGCATTAACTAACATAGGAACAATAACCTCAGCTCCACATATAAAACTGATAGACATAAATACAAGTATTAAATTTAATGCATATTGGAATAACCCATATTGCTCAACTCCCAATCCTCTTGCCAATAAAGAGGTACTTAATAAAGCAAATATAAGTCTACTTCCATGCTCTAATAAAAGCCATCCGATATTAGAAACAATTTTTTTCATAATTGTTAATTTTGCTAGAAATAATTATAAAAATAATAGAAAATAGAACACCTAAAATCAGCCCTATTAACATAATCAGCGCTCTCTTCGGTTTATCTTTAGTAACCGGATAATCCGGTGAAGCCAAATAATGATAAGAACTCGCTGTGATTCCCTGTTCTGCTTTTTCTATCAATGGTATCAATAAAGAT
>NZ_VDHF01000145.1:0-4294 GCF_006228025.1 Testudinibacter crocodili | reverse complement strand
CATTAGTGCTTTATTACAGGATAAACTACTAAAAATATCTTTAATATCACTTAAACAATTCTCACGTTTATGTTCTTTAGTTGGAATTTGGATTCTCTCTATAGTATATTTATAACAAATTCTATATAAAACAAAAGCAACAATCACAAATACTCCAGCAACGATGGTAAATCTTTCAGGAATAATAATTTGCTTTCCATCTATATTCTGATAGACAACCAATGGTACAAAGAAGGATATAAACATAACTGCTATATTTGCACCCACACTTCTGAATACGGATAAAGAAGCGCGCTCTTCAGGTTTATGACTAATTACCGCAGCCATAGAACCATATGGAATATTGATAGCTGTATAGAAAAAGCTACCCCAAATAATATAAGTTACCGTAATATAAACTAGTTTAAATTCATAAGGAAAATCTTTAACCACATGTAAAAATAATAAAAAACCTGAAATACAAACAAATGGTGCTATACGTCTAATCCAGCATCTAAACCTACCATCTTTTGCTGGTGTCATAGTATCAATTAACTTGCCCATTCCTATATCTGTAAACGCATCAATAAATCGAGAACAGAGGAATAATATACCAACAATATAACCAGGAATCTCTAATACATTAGTATAAAAGAGCATGAGAAAAAAAGCACTCATAATAAATGTTAAATCATTTGCTATATCGCCACACATATATGCTATTTTATCTTTAAAACCAAAAGGTCTTTGTTCAGTGTTCATAATCTCACTCCTTTTTAAATATAGGTATCACCAAAACCACAGTACGCATCTATAGGACTAACTCCCTTAAACTCAGACTCGCCCATTAACTTTTCAACTAGTAGTTTCAATGTAATTTCTTTGCCATCGTAAGTATTAATATATGTTTTAACCTGTGGCACATCAGCTAGATGGAAAGGACATTGAACAGACACAAAAATACATGGTAATTCATGAACATAAAAAGGAATATCTGGTGTGCCTTTAGTTGCCTGCCATATAATGCGTTGCCCAGTACTAGAGTTAACATTAGCAACATTAATGACTAAATCATATCTACTTATAAGCTCATAAATTGGACGCTTAGCCGCATATTCATTACGTATAATTTCAACTTGTTCATCATCAGGTAAACTTAGAATTTCATCCATAGGTGATTTATATAGTTCAACTTCAAATCCCTTTTCTAAAAGTAATGACTTTAAAATATTAATTGGTTTTGGACCTGAGCCGGCTATTATTTTACCAAACCCACCTTCGACTCCCTTAATATCGACTAACAGTATTCTTTTGTATTTTTCAGGTAATATTGGAAAAATATCTTGCTTATTTTTAACCAAGGTTATTGCTTTATCTGCAACTTCCTTAAATAAAGCTTTATTTTCAGGCAATCCTATTTGCGATAATGCATGCTCTCTTTGTGGTAAAATTTCTTTTTTTTCTTTCTTATGTAAACCTAATTTTGCTTTTAATCCCAAAATACGCATTAAGGCGGCCTCTAAACGTTCATCTGTAATGATACCGTTTTTATATCCGTCCATCATGTATTGGAAATCTTCATCAGGATCATTGAAGAAAAGGAAAAGATCACAGCCAGCAGCAATTGATACTGGAAGAACTTCACTACGTTTCATTGAGGATGTCATAGCAACCATATGGCTTGCGTCGGTAACAACAACACCGTTGAAATTCATTTTTTCACGTAATAATTGAGTAATAATTGGTTTAGAAAGTGTAGCAGGAAGACAATCTTCATCTTGTAATTCTGGAGAAAAATATTTTTCATATGCAGGTAAATGGATATGCCCGGCCATAATAGAAGGAATGCCAGCATCAATTAATCCTTGATAAACTTTACCGAAAGTATTATCCCATTTTTCACATGAGAAACTATTAATACTGAAAGAAAGGTGTTGATCTCGTTCATCTACACCATCACCAGGAAAATGTTTCGCAGCCGGCATGATCCCACTTTCTTGAATCCCTTTCATGTAAGCTAGACCCATTTCTAATACTTGATCAGGATTTTGACTAAAACTTCTATTTGAAATAATTGGGTTTCGCCAGTTATAATTAATATCAACAATAGGCGCAAAGCTCCAGTTACAACCAATGGAGGAAGCTTCAACACCTGATACTCGCCCCATTTCATATGCCCATTTTGAATCATTTGTTGCGGCAACTTTAACATGAAGACCTATTTCAGTTCCGTCGGTGCAAGCACCATTGCCACCAGCCTCTGTATTAGCAGCTATTAATAAAGGGATCTTACTCTTCTCTTGTAAAATTCTATTTTGTTCATAAACCTCTGCAGCAGTTCCAGGATTATAACGGACAGCACCAATATGGTATTTATTAACCATTTCAGTAAGATATCCCTCATCTCGGCTTGAACCCATATTAACGAAAAGTTGGCCTATTTTTTCTTCAATACTCATATCTTCGATGGTATTGATGACCCAATTAATATCTTGCTCGGATAGAAAAAAAGGAGCTTTAGTTAAATTTACTTTTGTCATTTGATTTATCCTCTAATCACGCAATGAATGGTTAAATGCTGAAATGAGTTTGTATTGATAATCTACTCCAAATTCACAAGCAATTAACTTCGGTAATGTTTCTGTGACAAGCTGCGCCCAAGATTCAGCTTCTTGATCTCTGATTATCGGAAAAAAGTGAACATTGGAATCTTGTGCAGCCTGTAAATCCCCAGGTGAATCACCAACCATTAGAATATTGTGGGGTAGATAGCCGTATTTTTTTATCTCATTGAGGCAAAATAATTTTGTCCCTTGATCCTGACCAAAAACAATATCGACATGGGGAAGTAATTGATGGCGTTGCCACTCGTCATAGATTGCTGAATTATTGGCTGAGCTGACGACTGCTATATTTGCAAACTTATGTAACTTACAAAGTGAATCTTTCACTCCATCAAAAGGAGTATCCTGTCCTGATAACGCTTTTATTTCACTATTGACTTCATTTGACCACTTTAATGCTAATATTAAGTCAGATGATGGATTTTTATTAATTTCAGCCTCTAAAGAAATATTAGATAGTTCTTGAGTAGTGTTAACCCACTCTTTTAATCTTTGGAAATCATTTTTATAACCATATTCTTCTAACGATAAGATTAAACCTTTAAATCGATTGATACCTCGAGTTTGAGAGTAAAGGTTAATTCTGTTCCAGATGATTAAAAATCGCTCCCGATCGGTCAAATCAAATACATTAACCAAAATAGGGCCAAAACATTTTTCATGTTTTAGATCCATTGTATCCATCGCACAACCATCAGAATCAACACAAATAATGATATCGTGTGTTTTACTAAATTTTGTAAGCATACGCCTTATACCCCGCTATAAGATGAAAACCCACCATCAATCGGTAAAACCACACCATTTACGAAAGATGAATAATTTTCGTCAATTAAAAACAGAATACCTCCCAATAATTCTTGTGATTGGCCAAAACGTCCCATTGGAGTATTTGTTAAAATTTTATTCGCTCTTGCTGTCGGTGTACCATCAGAGTTAAAAAGCAATCCTCTATTTTGGTTACTGACGAGAAATCCTGGGGCTATCGCATTACAACGAATTCCAACTTTTGAAAAATAAACCGCTAACCACTGAGTAAAATTACTAACCGCAGCTTTAGCACCAGAATACGCCGGTATTTTTGTAAGTGGGGTAAAAGCATTCATACTAGAAATATTAATAATACAAGCACCTTTTTTGTGTAACATATCTTTTGCAAAGACTTGGGTCGGTAGTAATGTTCCTAAATAATTAAGATTAAAAACAAACTCTATTCCACTTTTATCTAGCTCAAAGAATGTCTTAGTTGTATCTGGTAAATTATCTTCATGAAATTCATTTTCAGTAGTGGCTTTTGGACTATTACCACCAGCACCGTTAATTAGAACATCACATGTCCCCCAATCTTTAAAAATGTCATCACGTGCTTGCTTGATACTATCTAAATTCAATACGTTTGTTTGATAAGCTTTTGATATTCCACCGTTATTATTAATTTGCTGTGCAAATTGATTTGCAACCTCAAAGTTAATATCCAATAAGGCAATTTTTGCTTGGGTTTTTGCTAATTCTTGTGCGATAAAGCCACATAAAATCCCCCCAGCACCCGTGATAACTATAATTTTATTTTTTAAATTATGATTTAATGCAATGCTCATAAATCCTCCTTGTAATGTAATTTAGTAAATTAGTAAATTAGTAAACCAACAGCTTTATGTATTCGAAGTCATTCTACTTACTTTATAAAATTG
>NZ_VDHF01000144.1:0-13220 GCF_006228025.1 Testudinibacter crocodili | reverse complement strand
ACCTAATTAGATTAATAATCTCAAATTTAGAGTAATTTTTAATCAAATTTACTAAAAAACAAACAATTTCGTTACATCAATAACATTTTTTTGGGCAATTCAATTGATTAATTTTTTATATTTTTGCCTTTTTTCTCCCCTTTTTCAGATTTTAATTATGCTATATTAATACAAACTTAATTGCTTAATGATTACTTAAACTCGGATACCAATCATGATACCCCGCTTGCACACCGTTCCTCGCTTAAATGATAGCACAGCAAACTATCTGGCCGCTCTGCGCCAACAAAACTTCGAAGGTGATATCGAGTCCAGTTATTCAGCACGTTTAAGTCTTGCGACGGATAACAGCGTCTATCAGCAGTTGCCGCAAGCCATTTTGTTTCCCAAAAGCGTAGCCGATATCGTGCGTTTAACCAAATTGGCACAACAAGATGAATTTTCAGCGCTAACATTTACCCCGCGTGGTGGTGGTACCGGCACCAACGGACAAGCACTGAATAACAATATTATTGTTGATCTTTCACGCCATATGAATCAAATTCTGGAATTTAATCCAGAACAACGCTGGGTGCGGGTGCAATCTGGTGTGGTAAAAGATCAGTTAAATCAATATCTGCAACCATTCGGACTGTTTTTTGCGCCGGAACTTTCCACCAGCAATCGCGCGACCATTGGTGGAATGATCAATACCGATGCCTCCGGGCAAGGCTCGTTGCAATACGGCAAAACCTCAGATCACGTTCTTGCATTAAAATCTGTCTTGGTTGACGGTCAAATATTAGAAACCGATGGCTTTGCAAGTACGGCACTGGAACAAGATAGCCTGCCACTGCCACTGCCAAAGCCAATGCGCCAACTGCACCAGCAAGTTTATCAACGTTGCAAACAAAACCGCAGCACTATTCTAAATGAGATACCGCAGCTCAACCGTTTCTTAACCGGTTATGATTTAAAAAACGTCTTTAACGATGATCTCAGCCGTTTTAATCTGAGTCGTATTTTGACCGGATCGGAAGGTTCGCTGGCATTTATTTGCGAAGCAAAACTTAACTTATTGCCCATTCCGAAATACCGCACTTTAATCAATATTAAATATAATACCTTTGATGCGGCGTTGCGTAATGCGCCATTGATGCTGCAAGCCAACGCACTGTCGGTCGAAACCGTCGATTCCAGCGTACTCAATCTGGCAAAACAAGATATCATCTGGCATTCAGTCAGCGAGCTATTGAGTGAAAATGCCGATAACCCGATTCTGGGTTTAAATATCGTTGAATTCGCCGGAAACCTAGAAAAAGCCGTTGAAAAACGGGTCAGCGCCCTATGTCAGATTTTGGACGAGCGAATTCGTACCCAACAAGACGGTATCATCGGCTATCAAATTTGCAGTGATCTCCCTTCCATTTTGAAAATTTATGCCATGCGAAAAAAAGCGGTCGGTTTGCTTGGCAACAGCAAAGGCGCGGCTAAACCGATTCCTTTTGTTGAAGACACCTGCGTGCCACCACAACATTTGGCTGATTACATCAGCGAATTCCGCGACTTACTTGATCAACATGGCTTACAATATGGCATGTTCGGTCATGTCGATACTGGCGTTTTGCATGTCCGCCCGGCATTGGATTTATGCGATCCGCAACAAGTTAAACTGTTCAAAACTATTTCCGATCAGGTGGTAGAGCTGACGGCTAAATACGGCGGCTTGATTTGGGGTGAACACGGTAAAGGTATGCGTTCCGGTTACGGCGAACGTTTTTTTGGCGAAAAATTGTGGCAAGAACTGCGCTATATCAAGCAGTTATTTGATCCAAACAACCGCCTGAATCCGGGAAAAATTTGTACCCCGTTAGGCTGTGAAACCGCACTTTATCCGATCACCGCCCAAATGCGTGCCGATTTCGACCGCCAGATTCCGCTGCGCCTACGTGAAGAGTATCAAGGCGCACTCAACTGCAACGGCAATGGACTGTGTTTCAATTTTGATGTGCACAGCACCATGTGTCCGTCCATGAAAGTCAGCGCCGACCGCACTTTTTCGCCAAAAGGACGCGCGGCATTGGTGCGTGAATGGCTGCGTTTGTTAAGCGAACAACAGATTAGCCCGGAGCAGTTGGATTTTCGCCAAGCACAGCCGGTCAAATTGCGTGATTTTGTTGCCAAAGTACACAATACCTGGCGTAAAAAACAGGGCGAATATGATTTTTCTCACGAAGTCAAAACGGCAATGGATACTTGTTTGGCATGCAAAGCCTGCGCCAGCCAATGCCCGATTAAAATCGATGTGCCGAGTTTCCGCGCACAATTCAACCATTTTTATCACGCTCGCTATTTGCGCCCGTTGAAAGATTATGTGGTCGCCAATGTGGAATATGCTGCGCCACTGATGGCAAAAGCACCTCGCTTTTTTAATTTTTTTACCACCGCCAAACTCAGTGGCTATCTGGCAGAAAAAGCCATCGGCATGGTCGATTTGCCCAGCCTCAGTTCGCCATCATTGCAACAACAATTGGTCGAAATCGGTTATCAGGGCTACTCATTGGAGCAGTTGGAAAGACTGTCCACTGCCGAAAAAGCGAAGATGTTGTTGATCGTACAAGACCCATTCACCTCGTATTACGATGCCAAAGTGGTGGCCGATTTTATTCAGCTCAGCCAAAAATTGGGTTTCAAACCGGTGCTGTTGCCGTTTAAGCCAAATGGAAAAGCACAACATATCAAAGGCTTTTTGCAGCGTTTTGCCAAAACCGCACGTATGCAGGCGGAATTTTTAAGCCGTTTAAACAAACTCAATCTGCCGCTGGTTGGAGTTGACCCGGCAATTGTGTTGTCCTATCGCGAGGAGTATCCACAAGTGCTGCAACAACAAAATGATTTCCATGTGTTGACTGCCCACGAATGGCTAGTGCAACAGCTTGATTCAAGCCAACTCGACTGTGCGATTGCAACCAAAAACAGCGAAAACCGCACTTGGTATCTGTTTCCGCATTGCACCGAAGCCACTGCCATGCCAAATAGTCCGAAGCAGTGGCAACACATTTTTACTCGTTTTGGACAAACGCTAGTCAGCGAAACCGTCGGCTGTTGCGGCATGGCAGGTACATTCGGTCACGAAAGCCAACATTTGACCATGTCGCAAGAGATTTATCAGCTCTCTTGGCAACAAAAACTGACAAAATACGATGCAAAATTCTGCTTGGCGACCGGCTACTCTTGCCGCAGCCAAGTGAAGCGAATGGAGGGCTGGCAGCCGCAACATCCGTTACAAGCGCTGCTATCACTATTAAATTAATAGGCAATAAAACACTCGGAATCATACAATATGTGGAAAAAAACGTTATCATTACAACAGCTAGACCAATTTTGTCAGCAAAGTGCGGTCAGCCATTTGGGCATCCGTTTCAGCGCACAAGGGGAAAACTGGCTGGAAGCGCAACTGACAGTCGATGAACGCAGCTGCCAGCCGATGGGCTATTTGCACGGCGGTGTTTCTGCGCTGTTAGCGGAAACGGTTGCTTCGCTTGCCGGATTTTGTTGTGTGGATGACAATTTTTTGGTGGTCGGCACCGAAATCAATGCCAGCCATCTGCGTCCAGTGAAAAAAGGCAACACCGTCACCGCTAGAGCCACCCCCGCCAGATTGGGGCGCAGCACGCAGGTGTGGCAAATTGATCTGCGTGATGAACAACAGCAACTATGCTGTAGCGCACGCTTAAACTTGGCTGTAGTCAATAAACAGACCCTAATACAAAAAGGAAAAGATCATAATGAAAAATAAAATCGGGGTGCTACTGGTCAATCTAGGCACGCCGTCAGCCCCTACCACAGCAGCAGTCAAACATTATCTGAAACAATTTTTGTCTGATCCAAGAGTCATTGATCTACCTCGCCTACAATGGTCAGTGATTTTAAATGCCTTCATTTTACCTAGACGTGCGCCGCGAGTTGCCAAGCTGTATCAAGCGATCTGGACCGAACAAGGTTCACCGTTGCTGGCGATTGGACGTGAACAGGTGCAAAAGCTACAGCACTATTTTACCGCACGCCAGCCGAACTTGATTATTGAACTGGCGATGACCTACGGCGAGCCGTCAATGCAAAGTGCGGTCGACCGCTTAATTGCACAACAAGTGCAAAAAATTATCGTGCTGCCGCTCTACCCGCAATACAGCAGCACCACCACTGCCAGTGTATTTGATGCGTTTGCCCACGCATTAAAATCCCACCGAGCGATGCCTGAAATTGCCTTTATTCATCATTACCATCAACATCCGTTATATATCCAAGCCTTGGCAAACAGCATTCGCCCTAAATTGCAATCGGATGAACTACTGATTTTCTCATTTCATGGTATCCCAGAACGTTATCAGCAAGAGGGGGATTGCTATGCCGAGCATTGCCACCAAACCGCACTTTTAGTGGCGAATACATTGGAATTAACGCCAAGCCAATGGCAAGTGACTTTCCAGTCACGCTTCGGCAAAGAGCCATGGCTGCAACCCTATACCGATGAAACCTTGCAACAACTGGCACAAAACGGGCAAAAAGCGCTGGCAATAGTCTGCCCTGGCTTTGCGGTAGACTGTTTAGAAACCATAGAAGAAATTGAAGAAGAAAATCGCGAAATTTTTCTAGATAACGGCGGCGAACGCTACCAATATATTCCGGCACTGAATGCCAGCGATGAACATATTGAGCTGTTAGCAACGCTGATCGAAGCGCAGCTGCCTTCTGACCACACCGCTTAGACCGTCGAGAATACGCCCAAGGCAGCAATCAACTTGTCGGCATAAAACAGCAACGGCGTGCGCTGCCGTTGCCACGGCGGAATGCCATACTGCTGCCAGATTTTTTTGATATCGGTATTGGGACGATTTGCTGCCAACCGCACTTTGCCCGAATAAGCAAAGCGGATTTGAATCAGTTGGTTCGCAGCTGGTTTTGCCACACAGTAGCGGCGCTGCTGCCCCGCCTGTTGCCAAAGCACACATAGCTGTTCCGCTTGCCGCTGAAAAACCAGCGTTCCCAAATTATCCGGCAGCGCAATCGGCTGATCAAAATGCGGAGTGATCACACAATCAGTGATATCCTGATAAATAGCCGTAAGATACAGTCGCTGTTGATAGCGGCGAATCACACTATCCGCCAACTGCAATTGCGGCTGTTTGTCGGTTTGAGCCAACACCACATTTTCAATCAACTGGGTAAGTTGCGACTGCGACGGTATCATCAATGCACTTTCTTCCAGCCAAAGGCGCAATAAAAACTGTTGTTTATATCGAGAATAATCAACAAAGCCGTTCAGATCAAAAGTGTGGTCAGCAGCCCGATAGTGTTGTTGAAACAGTGGTAATAACAGCTCTTCTAGCAACTGCTGTTGTTCAAAACAGTGTTGTGCCGAACGCTGTAAGGTGCTGTCGATTTGCGCCCAGCGTTGGCGTAATGCCGGCAGAATTTGATGACGCAAAAAATTGCGATCATAGCGGTTATCCTGATTGCTTTCATCTTCAATCCAGTGTAGCTGTTGCTGTTGTACATATTGCTGCAATTGCATTCTAGACATCGCCAACAACGGGCGAAAAATCGGCATTTGCCACAATACAGACCGCACTTGCATAGCGGCTAACCCCTTCACGCCGCTGCCACGTTTTAACGCCAGCAACAAGGTTTCGCTTTGATCATTCAAATGATGGGCGGTAACCAACAGTTCATCAGCTTGCAGATGCTGTTTAAACATCTGATAGCGAGCATTTCGCGCCGCTTGTTCAAGGTTACTGTTCTCCGCCAACCGCACTTTTTCGATGAGCAGTGGAATTTGTAGTTGTGCGCATTGTTGCTGACAATGCTGCACCCAATGATCGGCATTCGGGCTTAAGCCGTGATGAACATGAATCGCGCGTAGCTGGATCTGTGGCTGTTGTGATTTCAGTCGAGCGAAAAGCGATAAAAGTGCGGTCGAATCCAACCCACCGCTATACGCCAACAAAAAAGAAGCTTGTGTCAGCCGATGCTGCTGCAAAGTGCGGTGTAATTGAGAAAGAAGATCAAGCATAAGCACCGCCTTTGCAGAAATCATTGCGGATTAAAAGAATAAAAACAATGGGCGGATTGCCACCCTGAAAAATTGAGACGCTAATTTGAGAAACTAAGCAATTTTCACCGCTTTATACTGACTTTGCGGCTGCATAATCAGCTGGCGTGCTGCGACGATTTGTAATTCGTATTTGCCACATTGTTGGGTCACGCTCATCACATCGTTTACCGCATTAGCCGTGTGTTCAAACGCCTCTACGTCCGATTTGCCGTTTAACAAATTTGCCAAAAATACGCCGCTGGTCAAATCGCCAACCCCGACCGGATCACGACCGACAAATTCGTGCAGCGGACGACTGATATGCCAAATTCCATCTTGAGTTGCCAACACCATTTCTAACTGGCTGGCATCTTTACCGACTTTGCTCAAGTGCTTCACCAACACTTTTTTCACCCCTTTTGCCAACAGAAATTTAATCGCTTCGATTGCCTGTTCAAAATTTTCAACGGTTAAACCGGTTAATTCACGCAATTCAACCAAGTTGGGTGCCAATAAATCAGCCGCCGGCAACGCGTGTTCCACCAAAAATTCCGCCACACCCGGCGCAACAATACAGCCCTTGTCAGGATGCCCCATCACCGGATCGCAAAAATACAACGCATTCGGATTCAACGCTTTAATCCGTTTGACCGTATTTAAAATTTCCTGCCCCTGCTCCGCTGCCCCAATATAACCGGAGAGTACCGCATCACACTCGTGCAGCGCATCAATTTCAGCAATGCCTTGAGTGATTTCAGCGATTTGCTCTTTCGGAATCACCATTCCTTTCCATTTTTGATATTGGGTGTGGTTGGAAAATTGCACCGTGTTTAACGGCCAAACATCAATGCCCAATAATTGCATCGGCA
Source organism: Testudinibacter crocodili (assembly GCF_006228025.1). NCBI lineage: Bacteria > Pseudomonadati > Pseudomonadota > Gammaproteobacteria > Pasteurellales > Pasteurellaceae > Testudinibacter > Testudinibacter crocodili. Next base: position 6,278 of record NZ_VDHF01000144.1, on the reverse strand, counting down.
ACACTGCCGCTTTATTGCCAGCATAACCGTATACCACATGGGATTGAATAGATAAAACGTTTTTCATTGGATAACCTTTGGTAAGTAAAGAGAAAAGATAAATAGGGTTTATGGATAACGAGGATAGGCTGGCTTATCATTGTAGGGGGATTAATCCCCCTACTTTTTTATCAGAAAATGACCGGAGTTAACAATACCCGTAACCCATTAGTCGCTGATAGCGGCGATCTAATAATGATTGTTGATCTAATACTTCCAGATCACATAAGTCACTTAACAGCCGTTGTTTTAATTTCTCTGCCATTAATGGTACATCACGATGGGCGCCGCCTAACGGTTCGTCAATAATATTGTCGATCAGTTTCAGTTCCAGCAAGCGTTTTGCCGTAATCCCCATCGCTTCTGCAGCGAGTGGCGCTTTGTCGGCGCTCTTCCACAAAATAGAGGCACAGCCTTCCGGTGAAATGACAGAATATGTGCTGTATTGCAGCATATTGACTTTATCACCAACGCCAATTGCCAACGCCCCACCGGATCCGCCTTCGCCGATCACGGTGCAGATCACCGGCACTTTCAACATCGACATTTCACGCAAATTACGAGCGATTGCTTCCGATTGCCCACGCTCTTCGGCGCCCACACCCGGATACGCCCCCGGTGTGTCGATAAAGGTGATGATCGGCATGTTGAAACGCTCGGCAAGTTGCATTAAACGCAGCGCTTTGCGGTAACCTTCCGGTGCCGGCATACCAAAATTGCGCTTGACTTTTTCTTTTACCGTACGCCCTTTCTGGTGTCCGATAATCATCACCGGTTTGCCTTCCAAACGAGCAATACCGCCGACAATCGCCTTGTCATCGGCAAATGCACGATCACCGGCAAGCTCTTCAAAATCCGTAAAAATCTGTTGGATGTAATCCAGCGTATAAGGACGCTGTGGGTGGCGTGCCATTTTGGACACCTGCCACGGATCGAGGTTGGCAAAGGTTTTCTTGGTCAACTCTTGGCTTTTTTTACGCAAGCGTTTGATTTCATCATCCAGATTGATTTTGTCATCCTGTTGAGTAACAGTGCGCAGCGACTCAATCTTTGCTTCCAGCTCGGCAATCGGTAGTTCAAAATCTAAAAATTCATGATTCATGCGTATTCCTGATTCGTCAATAAAAATATTTTAATTTTACTCGCTCGGTATTTTAAGCTATTTCTGCGCTGATGGCTAAATTTTATTTTCCTAAGCTAATTATATTTGGCTATTCAAATTCCAATTCAACCTGGTTTTCGCCCAGCATTTCAGTGAGTTGGTCGAGCAAATCATCGTGTGGCTGCACCCGCCACTGTGTGCCTAGTCTCAGCAACGCTCTGCCTTGCGGGCTTTGATAATAAATATGCAGCGGCATAACACCGCCGCTATACGGACTGATAATTTCTTTAAAACGGCGTACAAAGTGCGGTGTAATTTGCTCTTGTGTCAGGCAAATCGCCAAACTTTTGGCGTAACGGCTACGGGCTTGATCCAGTGGCAGCAACTCACGCACATTCATTTTCAACCCTTGGGTGAAATCATCATGGCTGACCTGCCCACTGATGATCACAATTTGGTCTTTCTCCAAATATTCGCCGTAGTTTTGTAAAGCATCACTAAATAGAGTGGCATCTAAGCGCCCAGAGCGGTCATCTAGCGTGATAATGCCTAAACGGTTACCTTTTTTGGTGACGGCGATCCGTGAATTCACAATCAAACCACACGCTGTGCTGATTTGCCCACGGCGATTTGGCTGGAGTTCATTAATACGATGTGAGCTGTAATGTGACAGCTCTTTTAAATAACGGCTGATCGGGTGGCTGCTTAGATACAGCCCCAAGGTTTCACGCTCACCGTCCAAAATGGTTTTTTCCGACCATTTTGGGGTGTTGGCATAAGCTGTTTCGACCGCTTCCGGTGCAGCAGTCAGCACACCGAACATATCCGCTTGCCCCATCGCTTCATCTTTGGCGTGTTGATCAGAGGCTTTCAGCGCATCCTGTAAATTTTTAGCCAATGCCGCACGGTGCGGCCCTAATTTGTCAAACGCACCGGACAAAATCAAACTGTCAAAAGTGCGGCGGTTAATTTTTTTCAAATCGACTCGCGCGCACAAATCAAACAGATCTTTAAAGCGACCGCCTTGTTCACGGGCTTCAATGATTGCCGTGATCGGGCCTTCTCCCACCCCTTTAATCGCGCCAATACCGTAAACAATTTCGCCTTTTTCATTAACACTGAAACGGTGGTTGCCGTTATTAATATCCGGCGGTGTTACGGTCAATCCCATCCGCAGGCATTCATCATAAAGCCCAACAATTTTATCGGTATTGTCCATCTCAGAAGTCATCACCGCTGCCATAAACTCCGCCGGATAATGCGCTTTCAGCCATAAGGTTTGATAAGACACCAACGCATACGCCGCCGAGTGGGATTTGTTGAAACCGTAACCGGCAAATTTTTCCACCAAGTCGAAAATCTTCATCGACAGATCGCCGTCAACATTATTATTGATCGATCCCTCTTTAAAAACCGAGCGTTGTTTTGCCATCTCCTCCGGCTGTTTTTTACCCATCGCGCGACGCAATAAATCTGCACCGCCCAGAGTATAGCCGGCAAGCACCTGTGCAATTTGCATTACTTGCTCTTGATACAAAATAATGCCGTAGGTCGGTTCTAAAATCGGCTTGAGTGATTGGTGCTGATATTCGGCATCGGGATAAGAGATCTCCTCATCGCCGTGTTTACGTCGGATAAAGTTGTCCACCATGCCCGATTGTAACGGACCGGGACGGAATAGCGCCACCAAGGCGATAATATCCTCAAAGCAGTCCGGTTTCAGGCGCTTGATCAAATCTTTCATACCGCGCGATTCCAACTGGAATACCGCCGTGGTTTCGGCTTTCAGCAACACGTCGAAAGCTTTCTGGTCATCCAGCGGAATGCGATCAATATCGATCGGGGCTTTGCCCTCTTTCTGCAAACGGGGATTGATCATATCAACTGCCCATTTGATGATGGTTAAGGTACGCAAGCCCAAAAAGTCAAATTTGACTAAACCGGCATATTCCACATCATTTTTATCGAAATGAGTAACCGGATGCAGCCCTTCCGGATCGCAATACAGCGGCGAGAAATCGGTGATTAAGGTCGGGGAAATCACCACACCACCGGCGTGTTTTCCGGCATTACGGGTCACGCCTTCCAGCTTACGCGCCATATCGATCAGCGCTTTCACCTCTTCATCACTGTTATAAATCTGGTCTAACATCGGCTCTTCGGCAAACGCTTTTGCCAAGGTCATGCCTGGTGTTGGAGGAATCAGTTTGGCGATTCGGTCGACAAAACCGTAAGGGTGGCTCAACGCTCGCCCGACATCGCGGATAACCGCTTTTGCCGCCATCGTTCCAAAGGTGATAATCTGCGAAACCGCACCACGTCCATACATTTCGGCAACGTGCTCAATCACCCGATCGCGCCCGTCCATGCAGAAATCCACGTCGAAATCCGGCATCGAAACCCGTTCAGGATTAAGAAAACGTTCAAACAGCAGGTCAAATGCCAACGGATCTAAGTCGGTGATTTTGAGAGCATAAGCCACCAATGAACCGGCGCCGGAGCCTCGTCCCGGTCCGACCGGAATATCGTTGTCTTTCGACCATTGGATAAACTCCATCACAATCAAGAAGTAGCCTGGAAAGCCCATCTGATTGATCACATCCAGCTCTATTTTTAACCGTTCGTCATATTCGGCACGCCGCTGCAACCGCACTTCAGGATCGGGAAACAGCGTCAGCAACCGCTGCTCCAACCCCTCTTCAGCGCGTTTGACCAAATAATTTTCAGTGCTTAGTTCACCGGTCGGAAATTGTGGTAAAAAATATTCGCCCAAGTTAATCTTGACGTTACAACGTTGAGCAATCAGTAAGGTATTTTCAATGGCGGTTGGAATATCCGCAAACAGTTCACACATCTCCTGTTCCGAACGGAAATATTGTTGTTCACTGTATAATTGCGGACGTTTCGGATCGTCTAAGGTAAAACTGTCATGAATGGCTACCCGAATTTCATGCGCTTCAAAATCTTCTGCTGTTAAAAAGCAGACTTCATTGGTGGCAACCACCGGCAGATCCATCTCTTGCGCTAAGGCTATCGCCGCTTGGATGTAATTTTCCTCATCCGCACGTCCGGTTCGGGTCAGACTTAAGTAGTAGTGATCAGGAAAATATTGCTGATAAAACGCAAGTGCGGTTTTGGCATTATCGAGTTGCTGTTTCAGCAGGTATTTACCCACATCACCATTGCGCCCACCGGAGAGAATAATCACACCTTCACGGTGTTCCACCAACCACGCTTGATCGATAGTTGGCTTTTCCATGTAGCCACGCTGGTAGGCTTGGGAAATCAGCAGGGTAATATTTTTATAGCCCAGATTATTTTTTGCCAGCAACGTTAACGCAAAAGGTTCACTTTCGGGTTCGCGCTGCACAAGCACATCAACCCCGATAATCGGCTTAACCCCATTGGACAACGCTTCTCCATAAAAACGCACCAAGCCACAAAAATTACTGAAATCGGTCAATGCCATTGCCACCATTTGCTCAGCAGCACAAGCTTTGATCAGCGGTTTAACTTTCGCTAAACCGTCAATCATCGAAAAATCGCTGTGCACCTGCAAGTGGACAAAACGTGGCGGTGTCAAATTTTCACTGATATTTTGCTCTGACATAACGTTATTTAGACAAATAGGCGTTTAGATCATCGTTTTTGCGTGCCTTAGTTTCTGCGGTCGGGCGCAAGTAATCCTCTTTGTTAGGGTCTACTTTTTTGGCTTGCTGAATCATTTTTTCAATTGTCAAGCCTTGCACCAGAATCGAGAACATCACCACCGCATAGGTCATCACCAAAATCACATCACGTACATCTAACTGCGTTTCGCCAATCATCGCCGTTTGCGCCGGAATCGACAACGCCATTGCAAGCGCCAAACCACCACGCAAACCACCCCATGTCATAATTTTCAAGGTGTAAGGATTGTAGGTTCTAAAACGGCTTAGTGCCACATAAGGAACCCACAGGCTAAGATAACGTGCCGCCAGACAGATTGGAATTGCCAACAACATCAGCAAGAAGCTCTGCCAAGAGATATTAATCAGCAGCAATGCCAAACCGATCAACAAGAATAACAACGAGTTCAGGAAGTGATCGATCATCTCCCAAAAATGATCCAAATAGCGCTGGCTCTGTTCTGAAAAACCTTTATTACGCGTCCAGTTGCCGATCATAATCCCAGCAACCACCATAGCCAATGCACCGGAAACCCCCATTGCATTGGCCAAAATAAAGCCGGCGGTTGGAATGGTTAATGTCAACAGAATCTCCATGCTACCGTCATCGGTGGCGGAGATCAGCCAATGTGCGACCAAACCGAGAATAAAACCGAAAATAATACCGCCAATGGCTTCGTGCATAAACAGTTCAAAAATACCACCGAAAGTAGGTTCAGCTCCACCAAATGCCACGGTAAAAATGGTCACGAAAATGACTAAACCAACCCCATCATTGAACAGTGACTCCCCTTCCACTTGCATTGACAAGCGTTTCGGTGCACGCAAATTTTTGATGATCGCCAGCACCGCAATCGGGTCGGTCGGTGAGATCAACGCACCAAACAGCACACAATAGATAAAGCTGATCGGTAACCCGATCAACAATGCAGCAAAGTAGATGAACCCACCGATGATAAAAGTGGATGCCAAGGTAGAGAAAAGGGCAAAAATCGTGATTTCCCATTTCTGGTCTTTTAAAATCGGTAATTTAATCCCCAATGCACCGGCAAAGAGCAGGAATCCTAAAATCCCATTTAATAAAAAACTTTTAAAATCAATTTGTTGCATAACTCCAGTGGCAATATTTTCAATACTAAACCAACCGAGCTTTCCGCTCACCAGAAGAATCAACGACCCCACCATCGCTGCTGCGCTGATCGCAATAGTGGACTGGATCCGATCACTGATTTTACTGGTGATAAAGCCGATTAAAATAGAGAGTGCAGAGAGAAAGCAAATGTAGGTATAAATACCCATAGCAGAAAACCTCAGGCAGATAAGAATAGCAAGAACTAAATATGCAGATTAAAACAATTCGGTGATCAGTTGTAAAGTGATATATTAGGGTCTGTTGATCTTTGTTTATAATTTGAGCTATAGACACTTTTTCGCCACTATTTTCGCTAATAATAAGGCAAAAGTTGTGA